>CAZRID010000026.1:0-16322 GCA_964600055.1 uncultured Acidimicrobiaceae bacterium | reverse complement strand
CCTGGGTTATTCAAAGAAGCAGGCTTACCAGCATGCGATTGAGATGCTCGAACTTGTCGGCATACCCGATGCGCGCGAACGAGTCGATAGTTATCCTCATGAGTTCTCCGGAGGCCAGAGGCAACGGATCGGGGTGGCACGTGCTCTCGCTCTCAACCCGCGCATGCTCCTCCTCGACGAGCCGGTCTCGGCCCTCGACGTCTCGATTCAGGCACAGGTGATCAATCTTCTCATGGAGATCCAAGAAGATCTCGAGCTGTCCTTTCTCTTTATCGCCCACGATCTGTCCGTTGTGCGCCACATCTCGCATCGCCTTGGGGTCATGTACCTCGGCCGCATCATGGAGATGGGAACCAGAGACGAGATCTTTGAGAGCCCAACTCATCCCTACACCCAGGCTTTGCTCTCGGCCGTGCCCATCCCCGAGCCACGTGGTCGCAAAGACCGGGAGCGGATCGTGCTGCGCGGCGACGTCCCCAACCCGGCGGACCCGCCGTCCGGTTGCGTATTCAGGACCCGATGCTGGAAAGCCCAGGATATTTGCGCCGTCGAAGTGCCGCCGCTTGTCGAGCAGTTCGGCCATCTGGTCGCCTGCCACTTCGCCGCCCCGCTCGAGATCATTCCCTCGGCCAACGCCGTCGCCTGAGTCTTGTGTGTATCCGCCCACCTTCACGGTGGCTGACTGCACACGCCGGGAGGTGCCTTCGAGCGATGTGCATCCGCCCACCTTCACGGTGGCTGACTGCACACACCGTGAAGTGTTCATCGAGATCGATGGTGTCACCCAACCCGGTCCAGCTCCCCGGTTCTCCCTGACCCCGACGACAAGGCCCGCCGGGCCCGTCTTCCCCGGGCGGGATACCGATGCGGCCCTCCAGTCACTCGGTTTTAGCCAGGACGACGCAAGTATGCTCCGCCACGTCGGAGCAGTGGCCTGATCCCCGGAGGAACGATGACCCAGGAAGCCGTGCTGGCTGAGCGAGCCGCCATAGATGCCGAAGTCGAGGGCAAGACGATTGTCGACTACCTCAACCGGAACGCGGATCGGTACGGCGACCAGGCCGCCATGCATTTCAAGGACGCGGGTGCCTGGAAGAGCCTGAACTGGCGGGAGTACCGCCAGGCGGTCCACGAGGCCGCTGCCGGTCTCCAGGACCTCGGCGTCGGTGAGGGTGAGTTTGTTGCGATCATGGCCGGCAACCGTCCGGAGCATCCGATCGCCGACTACGCAGCGATCCATGCCGGAGCGACTGGGGTGACCATCTACTCGACCCTGGCCGCCAACCAGGTGCAGTACATAGCCGACAACTGCAAGGCGACGGTCGCCATCCTCGAGGACCTCGAGTTCATGAAGCGCTGGGAGGAGATCCGCTCCGAGCTGCCCAATCTTCGCTACGTCGTCCTGATGTCGGGCGCCGAGAACTACGACACCTCAGAATGGGTGTTGAGCTGGGACCAGCTCCTGGTCAGGGGCAAGAACCGGCTGTCGTCAGACCCGGACGCGGTCAAGAGAGCGACGGACGCCATATCGCCGAGCACGCTCGCCACCCTTATCTACACCTCGGGCACCACTGGCACGCCCAAGGGTGTGATGATCAGCCATCGGAACGTTGTCTGGACCGCCGAATGCCTGAGAAGGGCAGCGGACATCGACCTCGGTCCCCGCATGGTGTCCTATCTGCCGCTCGCCCACATCGCGGAGCGGCTCGCCACCCACTATCTGGCCACCTATATGGCGGGCCAGGTCTGGTATTGCCCCAACCTTTCCGGGGTCCTCGAGTTCATCCTGGAGGCGCGCCCGACGTTGTTCGTCGGCGTCCCCCGGGTTTACGAAAAGTTCCACGCCCGGCTCAATGCTCGGTTCGCGGAGACGCACGGGATCAAGAAGACCCTCCTCGATCGGGCTCTTGCCGCCAACGAGAAGCGGGTTCTCGCCGAACAGGAGGGGAGATCGGGCCCGATGACAGCCGGCGTTCTCGACTCGATCGTCCTGTCCAAGGTACGCGAGGGCCTTGGCATGGACCAGGTGAAGCTGGCGATCACCGCAGCCGCACCGATCAGCCCTGACCTGATCCTGTTCTTCCAGACTCTGGGCATTCCTCTCTTCGAGCTCTACGGGATGTCGGAGACGACCGGCCCGGCGACCACCAACCTGCCCGGGGCCTTCAGGATCGGCTCGGTGGGCAAGGCCCTCCCCGGCGTCGAGGTCGAGCTGGCCGATGACGACGAGCTATTGATGAGGGGCGGAGTCATCACCGACGGCTACTACAAGCTTCCCGACGACACCAGGGAGAGCTTCGATTCAGAGGGATGGCTCCATTCCGGTGACCTGGCCCGCATCGACGAAGATGGCTACGTCTGGATCATCGGCCGCAAGAAGGAGATCATCATCACTGCGGGCGGCAAGAACATCGCCCCGGCCAAGTTGGAGACGGTCCTCGGGAATCACCCCCTGATCTCCAAGGCATGCATGGTCGGAGACGGTCGGAAGTTCCTGGCCATGGTCATCGCCCTCGACCACGAAGAGGCACCGGAGTGGGCAAAGGCGAGGGGCGTCGAGTATCTCGACCTCGCCGGCTTCTCGAAGCTGCCCGAGGTGACAGCCGAGGTGGAGCGTGCGGTGCGTGAGGCCAACGAGAGTGTGTCCCCGGTGGAGCAGGTCAAAAAGTGGCTCATAGTCCCCGACGAATGGACTCCTGACTCCGGCGAGGTGACACCTTCCCTCAAGCTGAAGCGCCGGGTCGTCCTCGACAAGTACGCGGACGACATCGAAAGCCTTTACGTAGGAGTCTGAGAACCCGACCCCGGGCCGAAATGCAGAGAGACCTTTTCGAATCGGATCACGAGCTCTTCCGCTCGTCGGTGCGGGAGTTCGTCGAGCGGGAGGTCACCCCCAACGTCACCAAGTGGGAGGCCGAGGGAAAGGTCGACAAGGACATGTTCCGCAGGGCGGGACGGGCCGGGCTCCTCGGCATGGCCATCCCCGGGCAATACGGCGGGGGAGGCGTGACCGACTTCCGATTCAACGTTGTCATCGTCGAGGAACTGATGCGAGGCGATGCCATGGCGTCCGGGATGTGCATCACGTTGCACAACGACGTGTGCTTGCCATATTTCCTGCATCTGGCCGACGAAGAGCAGCGCCAGAGGTGGATGCCCGACCTCGTCTCGGGCGACCTGATGACGGCGATCGCGATGACCGAGCCGGGGGCAGGCTCGGACCTGGCCGGGATCAAGACGACTGCGATCAGAGACGGGGACGATTTCTTGGTGAACGGGTCGAAGACCTTCATCACCAACGGGATCAACGCCGATCTCGTGATCACCGCGGTCAAGACCGATCCTTCGGAACGTCATTCCGGGATGAGTCTCATCGTTATCGAAGACGGGATGGGAGGTTTCACCCGCGGCCGCAACCTGGAAAAGATCGGGCTCCACGCACAGGACACGGCGGAGTTGTTCTTCGACGAGGTCAGGGTGCCAGCCGCCAATCTTCTCGGAGTTGAGGGGAGGGGTTTCTCCTATCTGATGGAGAACCTCCCTCAGGAGCGTCTAGGGCTGGCCGCCGCGTCGATCGCCCATGCCGAGGTCGCCTTCGACTGGACCCTCGATTACATCAAGGAACGACGTGCGTTCGGGCAGCCCATCGGCAGCTTCCAGACGGTGAAACATCTCATGGCCGAGATGAGGACCGAGCTCGACGTCGCCCGAACCTATGTCGATCGTCAGATCCAGACATTGAATCGGGGGGAGCTGACCGCCGACGACGCGGCCAAGGCCAAGTGGTGGGTCACCGAGCTCGAGAAGCGAGTCATCGATCGGTGTCTTCAGCTGTTCGGTGGGTGGGGATACATGGAGGAGTACCCGATCGCCAGGGCGTATCGCGATGCCCGGGTCCAGACCATCTACGGAGGGACGACCGAGATCATGAAAGAGATCATCGGGCGCTCCCTGGGTCTCTAGGAGGAATCAACTTAGTGAGTGAGCCAATCACCTTCGATGGCCGCGTCGCGGTCATCACCGGAGCCGGGGGCGGTCTCGGCAAGGAGTACGCCCTCGAGCTGGCACGACGTGGAGCACGGGTCGTGGTCAACGACCTGGGCGGTGCTGTCGACGGAAGCGGGTCGTCACAAGGGACCGCCGACGTCGTGGTAGACGAGATCAAGGAGGCGGGTGGCGAGGCGGTGGCCAACTATGACTCGGTGGCCAGCCGCGAGGGCGGTGCGGCGATCGTCCAGGCCGCCCAGGATTCGTTCGGCACGGTCGACATCGTGATCAACAACGCCGGCATCCTGCGCGACAAGTCCTTTGCCAATATGACCCTCGACGAGGTGGAGGCTGTGCTCGATGTCCACCTCAAGGGGGCCTTCAATGTCTCCCATCCCGCGTTCAAGGTGATGAAGGACCGGGGGTACGGGCGGTTCGTCCACACCAGCTCGGCGTCGGGCCTCTTCGGCAACTTCGGGCAAACCAACTACGGCGCCGCCAAGGCGGGCCTCGTTGGGCTCTCCAATGTCCTCGCCATCGAAGGCGCCAAGTACAACATCCGGTCCAACGCGGTCGCCCCGACCGCCCGGACCCGGATGACCGAAGACATCCTGGGCCCGTTCGTGGACATGTTCGAGCCCCGGCAGGTGATGCCCATGGTGGTCTACCTCGCGTCGGAGCAGAATGAGTTCACCCATGAGATCTTTAGTGTCGGCGGCGGCCGGTATGCCCGGGTATTCATCGGGACCAACACGGGATGGTTCTCCGGGCAGGGTGTGGTCCCGACCGTTGAGGAGCTCTCCGAGCATCTGGAAGAGGTACGGGACATCTCTGAGTACACCGTGCCGATGAACAACAACGACGAGCTGATGATCCTGGCCAAGCTGGCTGCGAGCTGAGCGATGCCGATCGACCTGTCGAAGGCGATTGGGGCCCAACTGCCCTCTACGACCTTCAGCTGGTCCGACGACGACATCATCCTCTATCACCTCGGGATAGGAGCAGGAGACCCTCCCACCGAACCCCGCGAGCTCCGGTACACCTACGAGGGCGATCTCATAGTGCTTCCCACCTACGCCACGATCCCCCAGTTCTCGATGATGATGAGCATGGCGAGGAGCGACGGGTTCGAGATCAACCTGGCTCAGGTACTCCACGGTGAGCACGAGATCGTCCTCCAGGACCGGCTCCCTACGAGCGGCACCGTCACCCAGACCGGACGGGTGACCGATGTGTTCGACAAGGGCAAGGGAGCGCTGGCCGTGATCGAGATCGTGTCGGTCCTGGAGAAGACCGGAGAGCCGATCTTCACCAACCGGGCCTCGATCTTCATCCGAGGTGAGGGTGGGTTCGGCGGCGACCCCGGACCCTCGTCCAGCCATGAAGCTTCCGATCGAGAACCAGATCACGTGGTGGAGTCACCGACTCTTCCTCAGCAGGCCTTGCTCTATCGGATGACCTCCGGTGACAGGAACCCGCTTCACGTCGATCCCGGCTTCGCCGCCTTCGGTGGTTTCGATCGACCCATCCTGCACGGCCTCTGCACCTACGGGATCGTCGGCAAGGCCGTGGTGGACAACGCACTCGACTCGGCTCCCGAGAGCGTGGCCTCATTCAAGGCCCGCTTCTCAGGTGTGGTCTTCCCCGGCGAGACCGTTGTCACCCGGATCTGGGATGAGGGTGAGCATCTGGCGGTGACAGCCGAGTCGAAAGAGAGAAATACTTCGGTGTTGTCCAACGGAAGAGTCGTCCGGCGTTAAGCGAGGCGTAGCCAAGATCCCCCCTCCCCCCTTCGGGGTACTCCCCCCTGCAGGGGGAGAAACAGACCACCGTTTCCTCCCCAGAAGCGAGGCGTGGGGGGAGAAGCGGAGGCCACGTTTCCTCCCCCGAAGGGGGAGGTGGCCCGCCAGGGCCGGAGGGGGTCTCTTCGCGCCAAGCCCAGATCCCCCCTCCCCCCTGTGGGGGAGAAGCGGAGGCGACGTTTCCTTCCCCGAAGGGGGAGGTGGCCCGCCAGGGCCGGAGGGGACTCTGGCGACCGGTCAGGCCCTGATCTCCACCGGGGTCCCGATCGGGATCATCTCGTGAAGCTGGGTGATGACCTCGTTCGGAACCCGGACACATCCCAGCGACGCCGCAATGCCGATCGATCCCGGTTTGTTGGTGCCGTGGATGCCGATGATCCCGTCGCCGCCGTTGTACTCGGTGATCGTCTCGGAGCGGGCCGACAGACCGAAGGCGTGGGGTCCCCAAGGGCTGTTCGGATCGGCCAGGGTCACGTTGTCGGTGATGAAGAACGACCCCGTGGGTGTCGGGTTGCGAGGGCTGCCCACTGCAACGGTGGTCACCAGAACTTCGTCGCCATCTTCGTAGTAGGTCAGTTTGCGCTCGGACAGGTCGACGACGAGTTGTCCGTTGACCACGGACAGCATCGTCTCCCCGACCTCAACCCAGCCCTCCGACCCGTTGGGTCGTCCAGGGAGCATCACCCTGGCCCATCCATTCTCGGGCCCTTCCAGAACTGCGAGCACTGTGACCGTCCCCAGGATCGTGGTGGCCTCCAGGGTCCGGGATGGCTGGTCATCGTCGGGATCTGCATAGATGTCGACCGCTTCGGATGCCCTGAAGACGAGTGAGGCGCCCTCGGGAAGCGTGTCTGTGTGGAGCTCGTCGTGCGTATCCGGCGCTGCGGTCGATGTGGTCGTCGAGGGGACAGTGGCTGTGGTCGGGCCCGCGGTCGACGGTGGCGCCGGCAGGATCTGGGCAGGCTCCATCGCCGCGGCACCACCACAGGCGGTGACGACGAAGCAGATGGCAATGGTGGGGATGATGCGGCGCATCTCTCGGAATGGTATCGGCATCGAAAACCGGGACTATCGGGAAGTTCGTGCAGGCGGACGAAAGAGCCCCCTAGCCTCCGCCTGATGCCGAGAGCCTTTGTCAGTGACGTCATCCCGGGGGACATCCTCGAGCCACTGGCTGGTGTCGCCGAGTTCGAGATGTGGGACGGTGGCGGCCATGTGCCGCGCCGGCTGCTTCTGGACAAGATTTCCCGATGTCAGGGTTGGCTGTCGATGCTCACCGACAGGATCGATGCCGAGCTGCTCGACGCCGCTCCCGACCTGTTCGTGATCTCGCAGATGTCCGTGGGTGTCGACAACATCGACGTCGAGGCCTGTAGGAAGCGTGGGGTCATGATCGGCCACACACCGGACGTCCTGACAGAGACTGTGGCGGATACGGCTTTTGCCCTGATGGCTGCCGCCGTCCGGCGTCTGCCCGAGGGCGAGCTAATCGTGAGGACCGGTACCTGGGGACCTTGGGACCCATGGCACTTCCTGAGCAACGACTTGCATGGCTCGACCCTCGGCATCATTGGCATGGGCCGCATCGGGCAGGCCATCGCCCGCCGTGCTGCAGGGTTCGACATGAAGGTCATTTACACCTCCCGAACCGAGAAGAGAGTGCCATCGGCGATCTGGGTGGACCTGGGTGACCTGCTCGAGACCTCGGACATCGTCGTCATTGCAGCACCGCTCAATTCGGAGACGAGCGGCATGATCGGCAGGGCGGAACTCGACAGGATGCAGGAGGATGCCTTCCTGGTCAATATCGCCCGGGGGCCGCTGGTCGACACCGGGGCGCTGGTCGAGGCCCTGGCCAGGGGCTCGATCGGCGGCGCCGCCCTCGATGTCACCGACCCCGAGCCGCTGCCGGCGGATCATCCGCTGCTCGACTTCCCCAATTGCCTGGTCGTCCCCCATATCGGGTCCGCCTCGGTGGGGGCGAGAAGGGCAATGGCCCAACTGGCCGTCGCCAACCTGGTGGCCGCCCTCCGTGGCGAGCCCATGCCTGCTCGTCTCGCTGGCACTTAGCTGTCTATTGAGTAGCCTGCTTCGAGTTCCCCATTGATTGAGCGAGAATCGAACATGTTCGAGTTGCCGCAAGCAAAGTCGGTCGAGGTCAACCCGTCCCAGGAACGGCTCAGGCAGCTGGCTCTGGAGCGGACCCCCCGGGTGACTGTCACCGAGTTCGGAAACCTCAACTACCAGGCCGAGATGACGGCCCGGTTGAAGAATTCCACCTTCTTCGTCTCGGACGGCGAAATCAATCAGAATCGAATCTCACGCGCCGAGGCCAAGGAATGGGCAGCGCGACAGGATGCTCATATTGCCGAGACGGAGATGCTGCTAATCGAGGGGCAGATCGGCCCGGATCCTGCTCACGCCACCGCAAGTCGGCTCTTCATCGAAGCCGGTCAGGCCAACATCGCCGCCATGCAGAGTCAGCTGTTCTTCCCCATCGACGACCGTACCGAGCCCGAATTCACGGTCATCTACACCCCGTCGCTACCGGCTCCCGGAAAGCCCGACGATCGCCTGATCCTTGTCGACCTGGAGAACTGGGTGACGCGCGTGTTTGGCTCTGACTACTTCGGTGAGTCGAAGATGGGCGGCCTGAGGATGTGGGGCCGCCTTGTCTTCGACCGCGGTGGCCTGGCCTTGCATGCCGGGCTCAAGACCTTCCCGGCCGAATCGACCCGGTCGGGCAGAGAGGAGTCGATGCTCATCATCGGTCTCTCCGGGACCGGGAAGACGACCACGACATTCAGACAACAGCTCGGCTCGCTGCCGGTTCAGGACGACTTCGTGGCCCTGATGTCCGGGGGCACCATCTTCACCACAGAGAACGGGTGCTTCGCCAAGACTTACGGTCTCGACCCCAATGACGAGCCGACAATCTATGGCGGGACCACCAGGTCGGACGCCTGGCTGGAGAACGTCTCGGTGTCGGCGGATGGCGCGGTTGACTTCTTCGACACCAAATACACGGCCAACGGTCGCAGTACCTTCCCGCTGGCGAACATAAGGCACCGGAGCCCAAGTGACGTGCCACCGGCTCGCTATCTGCTCATCCTCAATCGCTCGGATCATGTGATCCCTGGCGTCGCCCGTCTGCGACGAGAGCAAATCCCGGCGTTCTTCATGCTCGGTGAGACCAAGGGAACGTCGGCGGGCGGGTCTGCCGAGGCCGGGAAGAGCCTGCGGGTCCCGGGCACCAACCCGTTCTTCTTCAATGATGACGGCTGGCAGGGCAATCGGCTGTTGGAGCTCCTGGGGACGACCCTCGAGCTCGAGGCCTTCGTCCTCAATACCGGGCACGTTGGCGGCGAAGGCGAGGGGTCGAAGAAGGTGCGGATCCAGGACTCTTCTGCGATCGTCCAGGGCATCGTCGAGGGCTCGATTCTCTGGGATACCGACCCTGACTTCGGATACGAGATTGCCAGTCGCGTTCCCGGAGTCGACGACATCGAGCTATTGCAGCCGGTGCGCCTCTATCAGCGGCAGGGGAGAGAGGCTGAGTACCAGGCACAGGTGCAACGACTCCAGACCGAGCGTCGCGCCTACCTGAAGGCCTTCGATTCCCTCCACCCCGAGGTGCTGGCCGGTCTGGAAGGCTGAGTCAGCTCGAGAACACGACCAGGAGGCATCCTGATTCGAGCTTGATGTCGGCTACCGGCGCTCTCATCACATTGCTCACACCACGTGTCGACCCCGGCTCGAGGTCATCTCCGGAGAGCTCCCACTTCAACCCGCTGGTGGTGACACCGGCCGCCACCCCTCCGATGGGAATGAGGCTCACGGTCGCCCCCACGTCGCCGTGGACGATGCGACGGCGACGCAAGACGTGGGCCCAGCCCCGCGGCGAGACCCAATCGATCTCTTCGATGCCCGCCCACCTCTCCGAGCAGAGCAGACCGGAGGTGGACAACTCGTGGTCGAACCTTCCACCGGTCCCGGCGACGACGACCACACGAGCGGGATCCTCCCGGATTGCCAATGCGAGGGCCAGATCGAGATCGGTCTGATCCTTGTCGGCGGGGTGCCGCTCGACGATCACGTGATCGGGGATGGGCACATCGCTGATGGAGTCCATGTCCCCGACCAGGACATCCACCCGATATCCGAGGTGTAGGGCGACGTCGTAGCCGCTGTCGGCGGCCACGATCAGGTCGGCGGAGGGCAAATCGCCGGCCAGATCGGGGTCCGGCAGGTCACCGCCGGCGAAGATCAGGATCGTGTCCATGAATGACAAAATCGTCTTACGCGCGAATCGCGGGTAAGAGGTGACCCTCTAGTTGAGGTTTAGGGTGCGAAAAGCCTGTGAATGTGGGCGAAATCGACCGGTCGCATTGCGAGGTCATTCGACCACCACCTCGACAGTTTCCATGGCTTTGCGTAGATCTCGCTCGACGAGCTCGGGTGTATCCGCCCTGGCGAATATGAATCCGAGGTAGCGGTCGCCCTCTGGTGGGGGCTCGACCCGACTCCCGGCCGTGATTGTGATATCGATGGCAGAGATGTGCTTCATCTCCCTGACCGAGTCCAATCCCTTGACCTCGAGGAAGGTACCTGGCCTGGGGATCGGGATCATGAGTACCCCGCTGGCGACCTGCTCTCTTCTCAGCTCGGGTTTGTCCAGGCCGAGCGCGTTGCGAAGAATCAGCGCCTCGAGGGTGGTGCCCATCAGCCCGAAGGTGAGGCTCTTAGAGCAGAGCCCGCCGATGGACCGGGCGGCCACCTCGATCACCCGAACTGTCGGGCCTTCGACCTTCATCTCGACATGGACAGGGCCGTGGGTGATGCCGATGCTGCGCAAGGCGGCATCTGCCACTCTCCGGCATTCTGCTTGCACGGCATCGTCGAGACGTGATGGTGTGATGAGCAGTGTCTCGGGGAAGAACGGCCCTGCCACCGCATCGGGCTTGTCGAAGAGTGCAAGCGTCGTCAGCTCGCCGTCACGGACGATTCCTTCCAGGGCGACCTCGACTCCCGGCATGTACTCCTCGATCAGGAGCGGCGCCGGCTGGCCGACGATGTCCCGGACCCGCTCGAGCGTCTGCGCCAGGTCTTCGGGACGGTCCACCCTGATCACTCCCTGGCCGGCAGCTCGATCGAGCGGCTTGACCACCAGCGGGTAGCCGATGTCGAGCCCCACCGGATCGGGGTCCTCGTCAACTTCCACAACGGAGAACCGTGGCTGCGGCACCTCTGCTGCCGTCATCAGAGCCCGCTGCAGCGACTTGTTGCGAGTGGCCGCAGCAGCGTCAGGAGTGTTTGAGCGCAGACCGAGCTTGGTTGCCGCGAGGGCCGCCACCACCACTCCGGCATCGTCGGCTGCGACCACACCATCGATCGAGGCCTCGTCGCCGAGCCCGATGATTGCTCTTGCGGCCTGGTCGACGTCGGTGCAATCGATCTGGAGATATCGGTCACCCATGTCGAACGGCGGCGGCTGCTCGGAGGCGACTATCAGGTCGATGCCTAACCCCTCGGCTGCCCGCACGAAATCGGCGGCCCGGTAGGTGGTGCTGGGGAGTAGGACAACTGCGGTCGGCATTATTGCCTCGGGGGAGGGGTTACCATCCTTGCAGATGTCTGAAAACACCGTTCTCAGCGTCACGCCCGACGCATTGGACATGATCCTCCAACTGAGAGATCAGGAACCTGGCGATGGTGAGTTCGCACTCTCAATCGAGGTCACGGGTTTTCGTGGTCCCCAGTTCACTTATGAGCTGGCCTTCGTCGCTCTCGACGACAAGAAGGAAGATTGGTTGGTCGAGCGCCATGCCGGTCTCGCGCTCATCTTCCCGGCCGACGACAGCGAGAAGCTCGATGGGGCCTCCCTCGAACTGACCGATGAGGGTCTCTCGATGAACAACCCCAACAGCCCCGCCCCTCCGCCGATGTCGGCGCCGGCAGGCGATCTCTCGGGGCCACTCGTCGACCAGGTCAAGCAGGTCATCGTGGAACAGGTCAACCCGGCCATCGCCGCCCATGGTGGGGGCGCCGAGCTGGTGTCGGTAGATGGCACCATCGCCTACCTACGCCTCTTCGGAGGCTGCCAGGGCTGTGGACTCGCTCAGGTCACCCTCAAGCAGGGGATCGAGAAGATCCTGCTCGAGTCGATTCCGGTCTTGACCCAGGTGGTGGATGTCACTGACCACGCATCGGGCGACGACCCCTATTACCAGAGCCAAAAGAAGTAGTCCTGGCGCCACCACTCGAGGAGCATCATGAGCGGACCGGTTCAACCGCTCGACACCGCGGTCGAGCAGGGGCCGCTTGCTCGAATCGATGTCAAGGAAGGGCGCTCAACCTCGGTCGGCGGGATGGCTATCAGTCGCGTCCTCCCCACCAAAGGACGCAGAACCGTCGGACCCTGGTGTTTCGTCGACCTGATCCTCCCCCCGGATTTCGAAGACCCACACCCGATGGAGGTCGGTCCTCATCCACATACCGGGCTGGCCACTGTGACGTGGCTGTTCGAGGGAGAGGCTCTCCACACCGACTCGCTGGGCACCAAACAACCGATCCGCCCCGGTCAGCTCAACCTGATGACTTCGGGCAACGGGATTGCCCATGCCGAGCTGGGAACCACCACAGGCATCCACGGCGCCCAGATGTGGCTGGCACAGCCCGAGGGAACCCGTCACGGCCCGTCGCGCTTCGAGCACATCGAAGACCTGCCGGTGGTCGAGCTCCCGGGCGCCGAGGCAATCGTGATCGTGGGCGACCTGAACGGCACCCGGTCGCCAGCCGCCGTGGATTGGCAGACGGTCGGAATAGATCTGCGTCTCGAGGGTCGGCGTGTCGAGATCCCCTCCGACCCTTCCTTCGAATACGCCGTGGTGCCCATCGATCGCAGTGTGAAGGTGGACGATGCGATAGTCGAGCCGGGTTGGCTGGCCCTAGTGCCAACCGGGACAGGGTGGCTGCCCATCGAGCCCTCCGGCGAGGGTGCGAGATGCCTGGTCGTCGGTGGCGAGCCTCTCGGTGAGCCGATCGAGATGTGGTGGAACTTCGTCGCACGCTCGAAGGACGAGATCACCGAGGCATGGAGAGCCTGGCAGAGCCACGACACCGACCGATTCGGCCCGGTCCCGTCGAAGCTGGCCCGTATCGACGCCCCGGCGCCACCCTGGCTCCCGGCCCACTGAGCCTTTCTCTCCGGTCGTGGGATTCACCAAGCAGGAACTGGCGGCGTTCGAGGGCAAGACGGTCGATGACCTCCTCGGTCCGGACCTGAGACTCCTCTTCGTCGGAATCAACCCGGGGTTGTGGACTGCGGCCACCAACACCCACTTCTGCCATCCGTCGAACCGCTTCTATCCGGCACTGCGGGCAGCCGGACTGATCGGTTGGGGAGTTGACACCTCTGTCGGCATGACCCCTGATGAGAAGGAGCGTTTCGCCAGGACCGGCATCGGCATCACCAACCTCGTTCCCCGGGCCACAATCAGGGCCTCCCAGTTGGCCTCCAGCGAGCTGCGGGAGGGTGCGATCCGACTCGAGCGTCTGGTGGCTGAGTTGTCGCCACAGGTCGTCGCCATCGCCGGGGTCACCGCCTATCGGACCGGGTTTGGCCGCTCTACGGCCGGATTAGGGCGCCAGCCGGAGACAATGGGGGAGAGCGAGGTCTGGGTCGTGCCCAACCCCAGCGGCCTCAACGCCCACGAGACGATCGCGACCCTCGCCACCTGGTATCGCCGGGCCGCCGAGGCGGCAGGCCTGCTGTGACCGAGCCCAGCCCGCGTCAGGTCCTCTATGCCCTTGTCGCCGGTGGGTTTCTGCTCGTTGTTGCGGGGCTGGTGGTGGGGGCTGCGGTGTCCGGGCTCGTCCCGACCTGGTGGACGGTGGCAACCGGGCTAGGCGTCACCCTTCTCTCGGTCTGGTCGGCGCTCAACTGGCGTAGGACGGCGCCGGTCCTGTTGGGCGCCATCGGATTGTTCCTGCTCTGGACCATCGGAACCTTGATCGTGGCCGGCTGACCCGCCTCGCCGCAACGTTTTCGACAACGGTGAGTACCTGTTGCGGCGACTACTCGTCGTTTAGCATCACCGTCGGTGACAAGAGAAGTGTCCGCAACAGGGTCGACCCCAACCGAGACGATCAAGAGGATCGGCCCCTCTCTGGTTGTCGCATCGGCGCTCGCCTCGACGATGGGTATCGTGATCGCCCAGTTCGTCGATGATCTGGGTGATGGCATCCTCGCTGTGATCCTCGGTGGCAATGCAGTCCTCTACAACAACCGGGTGGAGTTCACCGGGGCCACTGATGTCGCCTGGGCCGGTGGTTTTCTCCTGTGCCTGCTCGTTGGCTTCATCGCGCTGTTCTCCTATCCAACGGCACGGGGTCATGGTGTCGCCCGGCTCACCCTCCTCTGGATGGTCTTGAATCTGCTTCGCCAGGCCTTCGCCCAGGCCGTGATGTTGCCTCTGGACTCGACGAGCGACCTCGCCCTCGCCTATCAGACACTCGCAGCCCCTCCGGGGCTCGATGTGGTCATTGCCGCCGGCGGAGGCGTCGGTCTATTGCTGATCGCCTTGTCCGCGGCGTCGGCCTTCCTGGCGTTCACGCCTCATCACAAGCTGATATCGAATGGTCGTAAGCGGTTCACGTTTGCCTTCTGGATTGCGCTGGCCCCGGCGGTCGCCGCGGTCTTTCTCGCCATTCCCTTCTTCACGCCGGACGCCGGGAGCGGAGTTGTGCCGGCGCTGCCCCTGACAGCCGTGATATTCCTGGCCACAGTGGCTGCGGCCCCGGGGACCACCACGGTCTACGGCCCCGAAGACCACCGCGATACACCATGGCCTTGGGGCTTGGGCGCCACGCTGATCGTGATGTTGCTCTTCGAGTTGATCGTCCTCCGCGGTGGAGTTTCGGTCGACCCAACCCGGTGGGGCTGATCAGAAAGGCCCACGTCATAACCGTCAGCGACGGGGTGAGTGCCGGGGTCAGGGAGGACCTTTCGGGTGATGCGCTAGCCCGGATTCTGTCGGCTTCCGACTTCGACGTTGGCCGAAGTGTGGTCCCTGACGAGGAGTCGGCGATCGTCTCAGCGATCCATGAGGTGGCTCCCGTCGCCAGACTCGTGTTGACCACGGGAGGGACCGGATTCGGCCCGCGCGACGTGACCCCCGAAGCCACTTCTCTCGTTCTGGAGCGTGAGGCGCCAGGTTTGACCCATTTGATGATGTCCAGGGGCCTGGAGTCCACCCCGATGGCTGCCCTGTCGAGGGCGCGCGCCGGATCGCTCGGCTCGACCCTCGTGGTCAATCTGCCAGGTTCCGCCAAGGGTGCAGTGGAGAGCCTCGAGGCAATTCTCGAGTTGATCCCCCACGCCCTGGACCTGCTGGAAGGGGACACGGAGCATCGTTAGGGAATTCCGGCGAAAGGTCACTACCGTTTGCCGGCCCGTCGCTGGCACCGAGGAGAGCAATGAACATCGAACATGAATTCACGGTGGCCCAGTCACCCGAGGCCGTCTGGGAGTTCTTCCAGGACGTCCCCTCCGTGGCTCAATGTCTTCCCGGGGCCGAGCTTCTCGGTCAATCCGAGGATGGCACCTACGACGGGAAACTCTCGGTCAAGCTTGGCCCGATGGCAGCCTCCTTCGAAGGCAAGGCCACCGTTACACCGGACCCGGCCAACCGGGCGGCCACCATCGAGGGGAAGGGTGTCGATCGAAGCGGTGGGTCCCGGGGCCAGGTGAAAGTCGACTATTCGATAGTCCCCGAAGGTTCGGGCTCCAAAGTGGGTGTCCAGGCTGATGTCTCGCTGTCCGGGCCCGTCGCCCAGTTCGGTCGCACCGGCCTCATCAACGAGATGTCAAAGCGCCTTATCGGAGAGTTTGTGGAGTGCCTCGAGGGCAAGCTCGCAGCCGTCAGCCCGGCTGAGGCGTCGAATATCAAGGCTCGGGAAGTGCGCGGGATCTCACTGTTCTTCGCCTCCCTGTGGAGTTGGTTCAAGGGTGTCTTCAGTCGGGGCGACGAGTAGCGGTGCGCAGGATCTGGATTGGCCTTCTGGGCCTGCTGTTGATCGCGGCCTGCGGTGGCGATGAAGGTGGTGGGCCGATAGCCGGGAACGACGTCACCGTGAACATGTTCGACAACCGGTTCGAGTACGACGAGATCACGGTTCCCCTCGGCGGGACCGTCACCTTCGCCGGTGCTGGTCGCAACCCGCACAATGCGATTGCCGTCGACGGCTCGTGGTCGACCGAGGACGTGTTCGGCTCCCTGGAGCAACTCGAAGGAGACGAGGCACAGCTCACCTTCGACTTCGCTGGGACCTACGCGTTCTATTGCACGTTTCACGGAAACGCTGATGGAGCCGGGATGGCCGGCACTTTGACGGTAGAAGCTCCCGGCGAATGAGAAAGGGCTGGGTGCTGCTCCTGGCGGGAACGGCGCTCGGCCTCGCTGCCTGTGCCGGCCCCCCAGTCGGTGACCCGTCGCCGGCGGCCTTGGGGGACCCGGCGACCGACTCTCCTTC
>CAZRID010000025.1:0-16442 GCA_964600055.1 uncultured Acidimicrobiaceae bacterium | reverse complement strand
TCGGTCGCCAACGGGATCTTCGGCTCGATCGACGCCAACCGGGGCGACCCCCAGAACGGGTGGGACACCGACCAGTTCCCCAACTCCGTCGACGAGCTGACCCTGGTCCTCCACGAGATCCTCAGGGGCGGGGGGTTCACCACCGGAGGGTTCAATTTCGACACCAAACTTCGTCGACAATCAATCGACCGCACCGACCTGTTCCACGGCCACATCGGAGGCATCGACACCCTCGCCCAGGCCCTCCTCGTCGCCGCCCAACTCATAGAACACGAAACCCTCACCAAACCGCTCAACCAACGCTATTCCCGATGGACCACCGACATGGGCACTGCAATCATGACCGGCCCCGAGACTCTGGAGTCCCTGGAAGCCAAAGTGATCACCGGTGAGATCGACCCCAAACCCGGATCAGGCCACCAGGAGCTACTCGAAAGTCAGGTCAACCGGGTCATCTGGTCGTCGGGGAGCTGAGCACGATGACCGATCTTGCAGCTTCTCGCCCTGACGAGGACGACGAAGTACTGAGTCTGGAGATCGGCCCGTACCAGCTCTCGGTCGCCACCTCGTTCGGGCCCCGGGTCCTGGGTCTGCGACTGGGCAACGGACCGGAGTTGTTCGCCAGACTGGGCAGCGAGGTCGTCATCGACCGGCCCGACTCGGGTGTCTACCGATTTCGTGGTGGCCATCGGCTCTGGGCCTCGCCGGAAGTGCCCCGGGTCACCTACTCCACCGACGATGAGCCATGTCTGGTGGAGACCGGGGACGACCAAGTTTCCATCACCGGGCCGAAGGATCGAGCCGGGTTGGCCAAGAAGATCGTCATCGGCCTCGAGAAGGGGAGGCTGGTCGTCGACCACACCCTGGCCAATGGTGGCCCCGTCGTCATCGAGGTGGCGCCATGGGCCATCACCCAGGTCCGACTGGGTGGTGTTGGGCTGGTGCCGACCGGGGTCACCGAGCCCGAAGGGCTCCAGGCGTCGCACAGTCTCGTCCTGTGGCCATATACCGACCTGTCCGACCCCCGTCTCTCCTGGCGTGGGCGGGCACTTGTGGTCGACGCCGTAGCCGGTCCCCAATTCAAGATCGGCATCGGTCCCAGACCCGGACAACTCGGCTACCTGCTCGATCAGCACCTCTTCATCAAGGAGATCCAGCCGGCCGGGCCCGGCGACTATCCCGA
The DNA here is from genome assembly GCA_964600055.1 of uncultured Acidimicrobiaceae bacterium. Classification (GTDB taxonomy): domain Bacteria; phylum Actinomycetota; class Acidimicrobiia; order Spongiisociales; family ZC4RG35; genus JARDZU01. The sequence goes on along the minus strand of CAZRID010000025.1, from coordinate 15,259 downwards.
TCGGGGCGCCGTCGGCCAGATCTACTTGAACGATCTCTTTTGCGAGCTGGAGAGTGTTGGCCCGATCGTCCCTCTCCAGCCGGGCTCTGCGGCCCAACATCGCGAGACGTGGTCGATCGAGAAGTGCGAAGACCTCGAAATCGCATACCGGCGGATCGTCGGCGGGGAAGGACCGTGAGCCTGGTGCTGGGGATCGACTCCTCGACCACTGCCACCAAAGCAATCCTGGTCGATGCGAGCGGGGCAGTCGCCGGTGTGGCTTCGGCGTCGTATGAGTACCAGACACCGCGTCCGCTGTGGACCGAGCAGGACCCCGAGCTGTGGTGGGACGGATCAGTGGCTGCGGTGCGACAGGTCCTGGGCGACGCCGGTGTGGAGGCGTCGGAGATCCAGGCAGTCGGGCTGACCGGTCAGATGCACGGTTCGGTGCTTCTCGATGCCGACGGTGCAGTGGTCAGGCCGGCGATCCTGTGGAACGACCAGCGGACAGAGAAGCAGTGTGAGGAGATCCGCAATCGGGTCGGCCCCGACCGACTCATCGAGGTCACCGGCAACGACGCCCTGACCGGGTTCACCGCCCCCAAGCTGTTGTGGGTGCAGGAAAACGAGCCCGAGAACTGGGCCAGGGTGCGTCATGTGCTCCTACCCAAGGATTTTGTCAGGCACCGGCTCACTGGCGACTATGCAGTGGATGTCGCCGACGGCTCGGGCACCATCCTGTTCGATCTTGCGGACCGGACGTGGTCCCCGGAGGTCCTCGGCGCACTCGACATCGACGCTTCGATCCTCCCCCCGACCTACGAGGGCCCGCAAGTGACCGGGACGATCACGACCGAAGCCGCCGAAGTCACCGGCTTGATGGCGGGCACCCCGGTTGTGGCCGGTGGGGGCGACCAATCGGCCAACGCTGTCGGCGTCGGAGCGGTGGCACCCGGTGTCGTCGCCCTCTCTCTCGGCACATCGGGTGTCGTGTTCGCAACCACCGAAACCCCGGCGATCGAAGCCAGGGGACGGGTCCATGCCTTCTGTCATGCAGTCCCCGGGCGCTGGCACATGATGGGTGTGATGCTCTCGGCCGCGGGGAGTCTCCGCTGGCTGCGTGATGCGCTGGCCCCGGGAAGGTCCTTCGACGACGTGGTCGGAGGCGCCGCCGAAGTCCCGGCCGGAAGCGATGGGCTCTTGTTCCTCCCCTATCTCACCGGTGAGCGAACCCCTCATCCCGACCCGCTGGCCCGCGGGGCATTCGTCGGGCTCACCCTTCGACACGACCTGCGACATCTGACCAGGGCCGTACTCGAAGGTGTGGCCTTCGGGCTCAAAGACAGTCTCGACCTGATGGTCGCCTCCGGCTTGGTTCCGCCGGACCAGATCCGGGTCTCGGGTGGTGGGACCCGGAGCCCGCTTTGGCGTCAGATCCTGGCCGATGTGCTGGAAGCCGAGATCGCCACCGTTCCCACCGAAGAAGGTGCCGCCTACGGCGCCGCCATGCTCGCCGCCGTCGGAGCCGGCTGGTTCCCCTCAGTCGAGGGGGCCTCGGAAACCGTGGTCAAGGTCGAACCGGCAGCCAAGCCCTCCGAGCAAACCGATCTCTACCGCCAAGCCCATGCCCTGTACCAGGGCCTCTACCCCGCCCTAACCCCCACCTTCCACGCGATGTAGGCCACCACGCGGCGGGAACGTAAAACGTAGAACCTAAAACGTAAAACGAGCGAGCAGCGAGCTAACCGCGCAGCTTTTCCAGCTCGGTCGTGGTGACCTCGTCGGGCAGCTTCCCGATGATGATCATGGCCAGGACCTCGTCCATGGTGGCCTCGCCCCTGTTCACCGTCCCCACCAATTTGCCCTGAAGCATGACACTGATCCGATCGGCGAGATCGAAGACGTCGTGGATGTCGTGGCTGATCATGATGATCCCGATTCCCTCAGTCTGGAGCTGGCGCATCAACTGGCGCACCTGCTCCGTCTCGGCTGGGCCCAGAGCCGCGGTGGGCTCGTCCATGATCAGGATCCGGGCGTTGAAGTGGACCGCCCTGGCGATGGCGACCGACTGGCGTTGACCACCGGAGAGCGAGTTCACCGGTGTCTTGAAGTTCTGGAACTTCGGGTTGAGCCGTCCCATGATCTCTCGAGTGGCGGACTCCATCGAGGAGTCGTCGAGTGTGTTCCATCGAGTCGTCAGTTCCCTGCCTAGGAACATGTTGCCGGGGGCGTCGATGTTGTCGGCCAGGGCGAGAGTCTGATAGATGGTCTCGATTCCAAGATTCTTGGCATCGCGCGGACTGTGTATCTGGACCGGCTCACCGTCGATGAATATCTCACCGGAGTCGGCTTTCTGGGCACCAGATAGGGTCTTGATCAGCGTCGACTTGCCGGCGCCGTTGCCCCCAACCACTCCCAGGATCTCGCCTTCTTGGAGCGTGATGGTCACGTCCTTGACCGCATGAACCCCACCGAAGGAGACACTCAGGCTCCTCATCTCGACCAGAGGGGGCTTGGTCGTTGTTGGTGTTGTCATCAATGAGCCGCCTTACGCCTGAAAGTGGTGTCGATCGCGACTGCGGTCACCAGGACGACCCCGAGCACGACGTCCTGCATCGGAGCACCGACCCCGAGAAGCACCATGCCGGACTGGAGCGATTGCATGACCAGGGCTCCCAGGATGGCCCCCGGAACGGTCCCGATGCCTCCTGAGAGGGAGGCCCCGCCGATCACCGCCGCAGCGATCACATAGAGCTCGTTCAGGGTGCCGAGACCGCTGACCGCCGCATTGAGCCGGGCAATGGAAACGGCAGCAGAGATCCCGACCAGGATTCCCATGGTCATGAAGGTCTTGACGATGGTGCGCTTGGTCTTGATTCCAGCCAGGTTGGCTGCCTCGGGATTCCCACCGATCGAGAAGACATAGCGACCGAAGCGGAGCCTGTTGGCGACGAAGCCCATGACGAGGGTGACTCCGATGAGGATTAGGACTGGATAGGGAAGACCCAGAGGGATCTGGAGACCGCCTTCGGGCCAGGGGATGCCCCTTTCTTCTGCGACCGCCCGAGCCAGGTTCTCGGGCAGGTAGTAGCTGTTGGTGACCCATACCGCGCCGAGCACCACGAGGCACCCGAACACGCCGAGGGCGACGTCCAGCCACACTGGACGGAGCCGGAAGCCGAACTTCCGACGACGACGACGACCGAAGACGAGGAGAGCGACGATCCCGATGCAGGCGACACCACCCACGATCCAACTCCCCGTCTCTCCAAGCGAGCCCCGGGACCCACCTCCGAGGAGTTGGAAGGTCAAGTCCATGGGAGCGATGGTCCGGCCGCTGGCGGTGAGCCAGGCAAACCCACGCCATACCAGCAATCCGCCAAGCGTGACGATAAAGGAGGGAACCCCGACATAGGCGATGATGGAACCCTGGAAGGCGCCGATCAGCGCCCCGAGGGCCAATCCGACTACGAGAGTGATGATCCAGATCCACTGGTTGCCGAGGCCCATCAAGGGCGGTAGCCATTCGGTTTGGAGCATCGCCATGACCATGCCGACGACGCCCACCATCGAGCCGACTGAGAGATCGATATTGCGAGAGACGATGACGAGCACCATCCCGGTGGCCATGATCCCAACCGAGGAGGTCTGCACCGAGAGGTTCCACAGGTTGCGCGGAGTGAGGAATGTTCCGCCCGACAGGAAATGAAAGCCAACCCAGATCACCAGAAGGACGCCGATCATCCCGGCCATTCGAGTGTCGATTTCGTTGTCCCGCAGGAAGGAGCCAAATGACCTGCGCGGACTCGGTTCTGGAGTGTCTACCTGGGTGCGGGCGGTCTCTACCACGCTCATGAGCTCACCACACTAGAGAAGGGAATCGCATTGCGCCCCCGATGGACCGGGGGCGCAATGCTCAATCGATTTCGCTTCAGTCGTCAGCTATCAGGGGCAGACAGCAACGCTGCCGGCGGCGACACCAGCGCAGAGCTCGTCGACCGTGATCCAGGTAGCATCGACCACCAGGTCGAGGTTCTCCTGGGTGATCGGGATCGGGACCAGAAGGATGCTGGTCAACACGGTCTCGACTTGGGACTCCTTGTTCGTGTAGACGAACTCAGCTGTTCCCTCGACATCGGCCAACGTTGCGCCTCCAGCCAGAGCCACGGCAGCCGTTCCGGCGGCAGTACCCAGCGCTCGGGCGTCCTTCCAAACCGACACCGACTGTGTTCCCAGCGCCACCCGGTTGAGGGCGGCGACGTCAGCGTCCTGACCCGACAACGGAATGTCAAGACCCTGAGCCGCGAGGGCGGCGGCGGCGCCAGTGGCCATTCCGTCATTCTCGGACACCACGGCATCAACCTCGTTGTTTTCCTGGGTCAGCCACTGCTCCACTGCAGTCTGAGCGAGTGCGGGATCCCAGTTGTCGGTGTAGTCCTCACAACAAATCGTGATGTCGCCTGCCGCAACTGCCTCCCCGATCACCGACTCGATCCCTTCCCGCAGGAAGTCGGAGTTGGCGTCGGCGCCGTTGCCCTTGACGATTATGTAGTTTCCGGACGGCACCAGCTCGAAGATGACCTCCGCCATCAGCTGTCCCACCAGGACGTTGTCGAAGCTGACGTAGAAGGTGTTCGCATCCTCGATGAGGCGGTCATAAGCAATGACCGGGATTCCCTCGGCGGTAGCGGCCTCAACCGCAGGCTTGATCGCTAGCGTGTTCTGAGCCAGGATGATGACCACGTCCGCACCATCGGCGATCAAGTTCTCCACGTCGGTGATCTGCTGTTCCTCGGATGAACCGGCATCTGAAGAGATATACGAGCAACCGCCTGCCTCGATAGCCGCTTTCATCGCCGGCTCATCGTGCTTGGCCCATCTCTCTTCGTTGTAGTTGTTCCACGACATTCCGACGGTGCAGTCTCCACCTGTGGCCGCCGTGGTGGTGGCGCCGTCGCCTGCTGTGGTTGTGGGCTCTTCTCCCGCTGTGGTCGTGGCACCGTCCCCGGCTGTCGTGGTGGTATCTCCTGCATCATCGCCACAAGCGGCGAGCACCAGGGCGATGACAGCCACGAACGCCCATAGGCGTCGCTTCATGTCTGTTCCTTCCTCCTAAAGCCTGCTGTCCCCAATGGGGGGACGGCTCTTTTCTCATCCCATGTCGACGTGACAGGTCATTCGACCCGGACGTCGGCGTATGCGAGCATAACGCCTATATGTTTGGCCCCGCAACAAATACCGGACGGACCTCGGATCTGATATCAGGGGCGCAGAACAAGCCATTGGCGCATAGCGAAAACGTATATAGTGGCGCCCCGAACCAAAGACCCCGGAGCCGTTGAGCCGCACCCATATAACGAGTCGAGACGGCCTCAACCGGAGCCGCGGCGTCGCCACCGAAGAGTTGCGACGGCACAACCTGGCCACGGTGTTGGAGCGTCTCCATCTCTCGGGGCCGACCTCACGTTCCGAGCTGGCGTCAACCACCGGTCTCAATCGATCGACCATTGCCGATCTGATTGGTGAGCTCGCCGGGCTCGGCCTTGTCGCAGAGGGCCCAGGGTTGGCCGCGTCCGGACCGGGACGGCCTTCACCGATGGTCCGGACCAGGCCCCAGGGGGCTGCCGTCCTCGCCATCGAGCTCTCAGTGGACTCGATCGCTGTGGCCACCGTCGGTCTCGGAGGCCATGTCTACAGAGAGGTACGTGTGGCAAGGCCCCGCGGGAGGTTCTCGCCACAGGAGACGGTCCAGGATGTCGCCAAGCTCGCCGAGCCGCTGCTGGCGGAGCTCCCCGCCAGCCATGTGCTGACCGGTGTCGGGGCCGGGGTGACCGGCGTGACGCGCCGATCAGACGGGTTCGTCCACCTCGCCCCAAACCTGGGTTGGCGCAACGTCCCGCTCGGCGCGATGCTCGCCACCGAGCTTGGCCTCAGCGGGCAGGTCATGGTGGCGAACGAAGCCGACCTCGGCGCCCTTGCCGAGTTCCGTCGTGGCGCGGGCTCCGGAGTCGGCCACCTGATCTACATCTCCGGCGAGGCCGGCATCGGTGCCGGGATCATCCAGGACGGTAAGCCGATGCTCGGGTCGACCGGTTATGCGGGGGAGGCAGGGCACACCCTGATCAACCCTGTTGGCCACAAGTGCCGCTGCGGGGCCGTCGGCTGCTGGGAGACGGAAGCAGGCGAGGCGGCCCTGGCCCGTCATGCCGGGATACCGGTGAGTGTTGCCGGTCTCGGTGTGCTCGACACCGTGATGACCAGGGCCAATGCCGGTGACGAACGAACCCTAGGAGCCATCGCCGAGATCGGCAGGTGGCTGGGGCTCGGCATCGGCGATCTGATCAATGTGTTCAACCCGGACCTGGTGGTCCTCGGCGGCTTCTATCACGCTCTGTTCCCCTTCCTCGAGTCGGCCGTGATCGAGGGCTCGCGGCAACGAGCGCTCGACGCCCCAGGGACGGTGGCCAGGATCGCCAGCAGTGACCTCGGTTCGGATGCACCGCTCATCGGGGCAGCCGAGTTGGCCTTCTCGAGCGTGATAGCCGACCCCGCCGCAGCCGCCGGGCACAGCATGAGAATCCGGCCACCCGTCGAGGGCAAGAGTGGCGGGTGAGAAGTTTCTCTGCCCTTGTTTCGCCGGACTGCTGATCGGTCAGGGCCTCGCCGCGCCGTCGGCGAAGATCCTCTCCAGCACCATGAGATTGGCCACGGCGTCCTCGGGTGGAGTCGGAACCGGGGTGTCGTCCCTGATCGCCCGTGAGAAGGCATCGGCCTGCAGGCCGTATTGGTCGGCAGCGGCCACCTCATGAATGACCACACCTGGCGACACCGGCGGCTCACCCCCCGCAAAGGCAAGGATTCGAGTCGGGAGGTCCGGAGGGATGTTGTATGGGATCTCGACCAACAATCGCCCGGTTGTTCCCTGCAAATGCACCCGCTGGTCATCCTCGAGTTGGGTCGAACAGGTGAAAGTGGCATGACGTCCGCCGAAGTCGAGGATGACCGACGTCACGGCATCGGTGCCGAACGTCTCGTCACGCCGGATCGCGGCCTTGACCTCGGAAGGCTCCGAGCCATAGAGCATCCGGGACACGTTCACCGGATAGCAGCCGACATCGAACAAGGCCCCTCCCCCGAAATCAGCGATGTTGCGGATGTCGTCCGGATCCACATTCCGGTAGGAGAAGAAGGACTGGATGGCGAGCAGGTCGCCGATGAGCCCCTCATCCAGCATCCGGCGCACTTCGACCCAGAGCGGATGAAACCGGTACATGAATGCCTCCATCAGCTTCACCCCGGCGTGATTGGCGACCTCGATCATCGCGCTTGCCTGGGAACTACTCATCGCCATCGGCTTCTCGCAAAGCACGTGTTTGCCCGCTCGCGCCGCAGCCATGCTCCACTCAGCGTGGAGATGGTTGGGAAGAGGGATGTAGACCGCCTCGATCTCGGGATCGTCGAGCAGGCGCTCATAGGAGCCATAGGACTTGGGGATCCCGAGCCTGTCAGCGGTGGCTCGCGCCCTGTCTTCGGAGCGGGAGGCGATTGCCTCGACCCGGCTCAGCTCCGAGCCCTGCATCGCCGGGATGACCTTGTTCACCGCGATGCCCGCGCTTCCCAGCACCCCCCAACGCACCGGATCAGTCACCCCGCTTCTCCTCTCCGTAGTTGGGACGCACCGGGGTCATATGCGGACCTGTTCGTCCCAATTTCGGGTAGTGCACTCTTCCTGCGCCGGTGTCGACCACGGCGACATTGTTCCCGGTGGGCCATAAGAGGGCAAACGGGTGTGAAATGGCTCGGACAATGAGTGAGAGTCACCACAATCGCGGTTCCGGTGTGGTCTGGCTGGTGGCGGGAGTCGCCGCCGGCGCCCTGATCACGATCGGCCTGGTCCTGGTGGTGAAGGCTCTCATCGCGCCTGGTGGGCCCACCGCTGCCTTCGATGCTCCTCGGTTCGTCGAAGAGTCAGCACCCGCCGGCATCGACCACACTTACGACGGGGAGTTCAGCTTCTTCGTTGGTGGTGGCGTTGCCGTGTTCGACTGCAACGATGACGACCGGCCCGACCTCTACTTCGCCGGAGGGATCAACCCGGCCGGGCTCTATCGCAACGAGAGCCCGACGGGAGGCAATCTCAGTTTCGCCGAAGTCGGCGACCACGAAACCGATCTGGCCGAGGTGACCGGTGCTTACCCGGTCGACATCGACAGCGATGGGCTGACCGATCTGGCAGTCCTCCGTGTAGGTGAGAACGTCCTGCTACGTGGTCTGGGTGAATGTCGATTCGAGCGTGCCAACGAGACCTGGTCTGTTGATGGCGGTGATGACTGGACGGTTGCCTTCAGTGCCAATTGGGAAGGCTCGGCAGCACTGCCCACTCTGGTCTTCGGCAACTATCTCACCGAAGACGGTCAGCTGACAGGCGCCTGTTCCGACCACCAGATGTTCAGGCCGGACGGTGCGGTCTATGGCGAGCCCACGGAGCTCTCCCCCGGCTGGTGCACCCTGTCGATCTTGTTCAGCGATTGGGACCGATCCGGGCGGCGCGATCTGAGGATGACCAACGACCGCCATTACTACCGGAATGGGGAAGAGCAGATGTGGAGGGTCACCGAGGGCCAGCAACCTCGCCTCTATACCCACGACGAAGGGTGGCAACCGATGCAGATATGGGGAATGGGCATCGCGAGTCATGACCTAACCGGAGACGGCTTCCCTGAGGTGTTTCTCACCAGTCAGGGCGACAACAAGCTGCAGACATTGGCCAACGGGTCATCTGTTCCCACCTACACGGACATCGCCTTCCAGCTCGGTGTCACGGCGCATCGGCCGTACACCGGAGACGTCGTCCTGCCGTCAACCGCCTGGCATCCCGAGTTTCAGGATGTCAACAACGACAGCCTGATCGATCTCTACGTCTCCAAAGGCAATGTGGAGGCCCAGCCCGACTTCGCAAGCGACGACCCGAGCAACCTGATGCTGGGCAACCCCGACGGCACCTTCACCGAGGTCGCAGAGGACGCCGGAATCGTGGATTTCGCTCGCGCACGTGGTGCCGCGCTGGCTGACTTCAATCTCGACGGCATGCTCGACCTGGTCGAGGTCAACCGCCGGGAGCCCATCCAGCTGTGGAGAAATGTCGGGTGGGGCGACATCACAACTCCGGCCGCGATGGGTGATTGGATCGCCGTCCAACTCGACCAGCCGGCCCCAAATCGGGATGCAATTGGATCATGGGTCGAGGTCAGGACCGGCAACCGCCTTCTCCTGAAGGAGGTCACCGTCGGTGGTGGCCACGCCGGTGGCCAGCTCGGCTGGATCCATTTCGGGGTCGGTGAAGCGGATAGCGTTGAGGTGCGAGTGCAGTGGCCGGACGGAGAGAAGGGGCCGTGGCTCAACGTGAAGACGAACCAGTTCGTGAATATCGGTCGGGACAAGTCCGAGGTCGCGGTCTGGCAACCCGAGGACTGAGCGAACAATGACAGGGGCACGTCTGACCCAGGTAGACCTCCCCGATTTCGGGATGCCCGAGGTGATGCCAGAGCTAACCGCCATCACCTACCAGGACCGCATGGAACGGCTGCGGGAGGCTGCCCGGGTGAGGGGGTACGACTGCTTGGTGCTGTATGCCGACCGCGAGCACAGCGCCAACGTCTCCTATCTCACAGGGTTCGACCCAAGATTCGAAGAGGCACTGCTCGTGGTCGGGCCGACAGATGAGCCGGCGATCCTCGTCGGCAACGAATGCTGGGGCATGGCCGGGGCGGCCCCGTTGCCGATGAGACGACATCTGTTTCAGGACCTGAGTCTTCCCGGCCAGCCCCGGGATCGCTCCCGGTCGCTCCGTGAGATCCTTTCCGAGGAAGGAATAGGGACCGGCGCGCGGGTTGGCGTGATCGGATGGAAGGACTTCGGGAGCCGGGGAAAGATCGACGTGCCCGCCTTCGTCGTGGACGAGCTACGCGAGATGACCGGGGCCACGGGCACGGTGGAGAACTCTGCCGACATCCTGATCGGCGCCGCCGACGGGCTCCGGGTGATCAACGAGGTCGACCAGCTCGCTCTCTTCGAGTACGCCGCCTGCCAGACATCGAATGGGGTTCGCCAGCTTCTCCACGGGCTGCAACCGGGGATGACGGAACAAGAGGCGGTCAGGTTGCTCGAGTGGAACGGCATGCCCCTCTCCTGCCATTTGATGCTGACAGCAGGGCCCCGAGCCTCGCTCGGCCTGCTCAGCCCCGCCGATCGACCTATCGAGAGAGGTGACCGTTTCACTGTGGCATTCGGTATATGGGGTGCCTTGAACTGCCGTGCCGGTTTTGTGACCGAGAGTGCCGACGATCTGCCGAAGGAGATCGGGGACTACGTGGACCGCTTGGTCGGCCCTTACTTCGAGGCGGTCGCCGAGTGGTATCAGGCGTTGCACATAGGCCAGACCGGCGGCGCCCTCCAGGAGATCATCGACCGCCGTCTCGGTGACCCGTTCTTCGGAATCTTCCTCAATCCCGGGCATCAACTCCATCTCGACGAGTGGGTCAACTCGCCCGTCGGCCCCGGGTCAAACATCGAGTTGGCATCGGGGATGGCGCTCCAGGTGGACATCATCCCGGCCACCGGCACCGAGTACTTCACGACCAACATCGAGGATGGCATCGCACTCGCCGACGCTTCGCTGCGCAAGGACTTTGCCTCGCTCTACCCCGAGGCCTGGTCGAGGATCGAGGCCCGGCGGCAGTTCATGAAGGACTCGATCGGCATCGACCTCCACCCCGATGTCCTCCCCTTCTCCAACATCCCCGCCTACCTCCCACCCTTCCTCCTCCGCCCCGACCACGTCATGACGATGGCCGGCTAAGACCCGGAGGGCAGAACACCGTTTTCGCGCGCCGATCTCGACCTATAGGTCGAGATCGGCGCGCGAGAACGAAGGGTTGGCGTCGGTCCAGACACCGCCCGCCCGGCTGGAGGCGATCGCCGCCTCTACGAATTTGAGACCGATCGCTCCGTCGGTGACGTTGGGGAAACGGAGGGCGAGCGGGTCAGGGGTCTTTCCGCTGCGCCGTGCGGCTATCGCTTCGGCGGCGTCGGAATAGATGTTGGCGAAGGCCTCGAGAAAGGCTTCGGGATGTCCGGCGACGATCCGGGTGGATCTCGCGGCAAGAGGCAACGTCCCGGGGCCGTTCGGCGTCCTCCATTCCGCCGGGCGATCGATCGGGGAGAAACCGAGTCTGGTGGGCTGCTCCTGGTTCCACTCCAGGGTCCCCCGTGTGCCAGAGACACGGATCCTCAGGCAGTTCTCGACTCCGGCGGCTGCCTGGGTCACCCAGAATGTGCCCCGGGCCCCGGTGCCGAAGCGGAGCATCGCCGCGGCGTAGTCGTCGACCATCCGATCGGGGACGATGGCGCCTACCTCGGCGGCGACCTCGGATACTTCCATTCCCGTGATGAATCTGACCAGATTGTGGGCATGGGTCCCGATGTCACCCATCACCAGCGATGGCCCGCCCCGCACCGGGTCGTAACGCCAGGGCAGGCCGTTGGCAGGGTCCGGGTCGTCCTCACCCGCCTTGCCGCCCTGGACGTACTCCACCTGCACCAATCGCAGCTCGCCCAGCTGTCCGTCCTCGACCATGGCCTTCGCCTGACGGACCATCGGGTATCCGGTGTAGTTGTGGGTGAGACAAAAGACCAGACCGGTGCTCGCCACCCTGTCGACGAGGTCGAGCGCCTCCTCCAACGTGTTGGTGATCGGCTTGTCACAGATCACGTCGAAGCCTCGATCCAGCGCTCGAACGGCATAGGGATGGTGGCTGTCGTTCGGTGTCATGATCGCCACCACGTCGGCGCCATCGGATCGGCCGGCCTCGGCGTCGAGAAGCCCCAGGGCGTCGCCATAGGCGCGATCCTCGGCAAGCCCGAGCCCGACACCCGCCTCGCGTGCCAGGTCCGGGTCGGAGGAGAGGGCGCTCGCAACCAACTCGTAGCGGTCATCAAGGCGGGCAGCCGCCCGGTGCATGGCCCCGATGAAGCTGCCCGGGCCACCACCGATGACGGCGAGTCGCAGTCGACGACCCAACATCTCGATCACCGGGTTGTCATTCATGCTCGACCTCGGAGACGATCAACCATCTGTCCCCGATCCCGGGGCCCATGACCCAGGTCGTCGCAAACGGCCCGCTCGCCCGTTCCTGTTCCACGCCGGCGGCATCGTAGGTGACCGTCTCCACCGTTCCGGTCGCCTCCAGCCCGAGACTCGCCCCTCCCTGTGGCCCGTCGGTGAACGTGACGTCGAGGTGGAGGGTGTCGAACGTGTGGTACGGCACGACAAGCTCATCTCGTGTGGCTGCGACCTCGATCCTCCGCTCCATCTCAACGAGTCGCCCGCCGCCGTCTGCGGCGCGGAGCAATGAGGTGTCGGCGCGGAGCATCGCGTCGCCCTCGACGGCGAGATTCTCGGCCAGGAACACAGCTATGGCATCAGGTGCAATTTGGGTGCTCAGAGCTGCCGCTTCGGCGCTCACGGTGACCGGGGGAAGTGTGCTGGGGTCGACCTCCACTTCGGTCATTGGCGTTTCGATCGCCGAAGCCTGAGCGCTGTCCCTGGCCGGCGCCCCCGCCGCAACGATCCCAACCGCCAGCAACACGGCCACAGAACCAAGGACAGCTCCTCGGGCAAAGGTGCGAACTGCGCGTCGATCACCGGCAGCGGCCAGCAAGTCAACCACCCCGAGCGATGCCCGGGCCGGATCGTCACTGGTCAGGAAACGGTCGAATACGAAGCGAAGTGGTGTCAGAACCACCAACCCGGCGAGCAGACCGACCTTGGCCCCGAACTCGGTCGTCTGCGGCGCCATCAGCAGGGCACAGACCACGGCCAGCGGGACGGCGAACAAGACCCGGGCGAGACGACCGGTCGGGATCGTTTTCGGGTCGGTGATCATGAAGAACAGGAAGATGAGCACCTCCGGCGAGGTGACGATCACCCACCAGAAGTATGACCCACACACCGGCTGCAACGCCCAGGCCGTGGTCATGCAATGGCCTGAGGCGGCGAGCACCCCGATCCCGGCGGCGAGAGCCACCCAGAAGGTGACTGCCATCACCAGGAGTCGCAATCGGGCCGTGATCAGAAGACCACCGATGAGGATGATCAGGTAGGCCGCCATCATCCACGGGTCGAGTGGGGCCCACCAGAAGTCGAGTGGCTCGATCACACTGCTCCCAAGCACTAGGAAAGCCACGACGAGCCCGACATTCGACGGGTTGAAGACATGTGAGCCCCGGTACCGGATCACGTACTTGCTGACGAGGGACAGCCCGGCGATACCGGCAAACAAATACCAACCTGACCAGCTCCAATGGTCACCACGCTCCATGCCGACCAATCGCAGGATGAGGGCGACGCCGCTGCCGGTGAGCATGGCGCTCGCCGGCCAGACGATCTGCCTCGTCTTGCGAAAGGTCCAGACCACTTCGATCACGGCACAGGTCGAGATGGCCGCAAGGATCTGTGGGACCGACACCCGAAACCCAAGTGCGGTCTGGCCGAGCACGTGGATCGTGATGATGACACTCGCCAGATGCAGACGAGGATCACGGAGGCTGGGCAGAACCACCGGGTAGTCGGTGGCCCCGAGACGAATGGTGCGGGCAGTGGCCGTCGTCACGCCCGAAGGCTGCCACACCGGCGACGCCGACGAGTCGCCAGGTGTGACCGGCAGGTCAGGAGCTGGCTGGTGCCGGGGTTGCCGTCTCTACGGAGAGCTGCATGTACTCGGCACAGGGACACTTGGGCACGGAGCAACCGACGTGGGTGATGTGCTCCTTGCGGGGGTGCCCGCAGCTGTCACATCTCTGTCTTCCGCCGTCGACCAGCCCGGACGGTGATGGTTTGGTCGTGGATGATCTCCCGCGACGTGAGGGCGCCTTTTCGGGCATTTGATGCTCCTTTCGAAGCTTTTGGACCGTCGGGGGGCTCACGCCCCGCCGGAGGTGCAAGTGGCACTCGTGCCCGAGGGCAACGATGAGAACCGACAGGTCCCGCGGTACTCCGCCCGACGGAACGAAGGGACGAAGAAGGCGCTGCACGTGTCAACGTGCGCTTGCTCTTCAGTCTACCCGGTTCAGGCCACCAGGCAGTCGCCCCACGGTCAGTGACGGTCGTACTCCTCATCGCTGACCTTGCCCTCCCATGCCGTCGGTCCGCCAGTGGTCAGAGAGAGGTGCATCATCGGGGAGTCAGGGCGGGCACCGTGCCAATGCCTTTCACCGGGCGGCGCATGAACCACGTCGCCGGGTGAGATCTCAACCGTGGATCCGTCGCTGGTTTGGACCAGTCCGGCGCCGGACACGACGTAGAGGACCTGGCCCGCCGGGTGGCTGTGCCAGTCGCTGCGCGCACCAGCGGCGAACTGGACCGCGATCATGGTCAACCCACCCTCGACCTCGCTCAGCCTGGTGTTCCATACCGAACCCGTGAAATGCTCTCCCGGCGAGGGATTCCATGGTGTCTTCTCGACGGCTTTGTGCTCCATGTTTCGAACCTAGTTGAGAGCCGCCAGGCTCAATCACCGAAATGCTTCGCCAGGCTCTCGAACTGCGCAGCGAAGGTGCGCCGGGCAAGATGGGGATAGACAATCCGCGCCAAACCGGGCGGTCTGCGAAATATGGCCTTGGTGACCTGGGTCACTTTTGAGCCATTGCCGTCGGGTTCAACGACGAGGTGGATCTCCCGGGTCTGGTACTTGTCGGTTGTTCTCCAGGTGATCGAGTTGTCGCCCAGACCGACGATCTCCACATCGGCATCGAATTGCATCCGCTCGCCACCGGGTCGATCCAGGTGCTGATGGAAACGGAAACGGGTTCCTACCGCGATGCCCTCACCGCCGACCAGTTCCACCGTCTCGACGTTGGGGCACCACAACGGGTCGTTCCTGGTGTCGGCGACGAAGGCAAACACCTCATCGGGTGGAGCTGGCACAAGAGCTGAAACCTCGACCGTGCGGACCGGGTATTCGGCCATCGCCAGACCTTAGAAGGTCCAGCGACGGTCGATCACCGCTAGTGCTCTGGCCACTGACGTTGGCGATGTTCAGGGCGAGCCAGGGGCGTCGCCTGGCGAGGACGCAGGACGAAGGCGCACCGGGCCGTTCGTCTAGGACGAGGACGAAGCCAGCGACGTCATCTGGCCGTTCTGAACGCGGCAAACGTTAGTGGTCGGGGCACTAGCTGTCGAGCATGTCCTCACGAGCCTGCGCGGCGCGGGCCGCACCGATCG
>CAZRID010000024.1:0-16598 GCA_964600055.1 uncultured Acidimicrobiaceae bacterium | reverse complement strand
CTCATCGACGGTCGAGTTCCTGCAGCAACCTCTCGGTCGGTACCATTTCATCGGGGCCGCTGGCGCAACTGGCAGCGCAGTTGACTCTTAATCAAACGGTTCCGGGTTCGAGTCCCGGGCGGCCCACTCCCCTATCCTCTCCCAACTCCGAACTCATCACGCGGGTGTGGCGAAACTTGGCAGACGCGCAGGGTTTAGGTCCCTGTGGGCGAAAGCCCGTGGAGGTTCAAATCCTCTCACCCGCACTAGGCAAATCGGCGGCCGCTGAATCTGCCGAGAGCCGGATTGCAACCATGCTGCAACCGTTCAGTCGACTGTGAGGACTTCAACGTCACGCCCGTGTTGAGGAATATTTCTTCCCAAGCCACAAGACTCATGCTGTAACGGTCGAGGGTCAACGCGACCGAGCTGTGCTCGAGAGGTTCCTGTACCACCTTCGGGTGGTGCCCCGACGAGAGGGCCAGGGTCGTCCATGTATGCCGGCCCGCACTGTGAGGGCTTCAACGTCACGCACCCTGCCTCAACCGCGAGACGTTTCGTAGTCCGAGTGAACGTGTCCGGGTAGACGGCCCCGCCGAACTCGTCGGTGAAGGCTAGGTTGATGGGTTCCCATGCTTCCCCGGCTCGGAAAGAGCCTGTACCGTCTGGCCTGTCAGTTTGGTCGCCAAGCCACCCGACACGAACCCACCATTCGTCGAATCATTACAATATGACCGGCAAATGGGGGGTTCTTCTATACATGCGAGATTGGCTAGACGGTTCGACTATCTCAAAGACTCCGATCAGATCGTCAGGCCGAATGCTCAACGGCCAATTCTGATCACGGATCGAAAACCAGTGAAGCTCAACGTCGCCGCCGCCCTGAGGAGTGGGCTCTCCATGCTTGTGCTCTGGAAGGTTCCTCCACGTCGAAAGCCCTATGTATCTGCCCAAGGCCTCCCTCTCCTCTCCGGAGGTGAAGAAGGTTACGCGGTACCAGTGATCCCGTTTCAGGTCGCTCACGATTCCAATCCTACGCTTAAGAAGAAACTCTTCGCTTTCCGTCAAGATGTCCAGGTCACTGAGACCCGAAAATGGGCGTCTCCCGGCATTCTTGTGGCTGCCAGGGTGTAGGGGAATGCCGGGCTGTCGGATTCGTTGCCAAGCGCAGAAACGAGGGCCACGTTTCCCTCCCCGAGCGAGCGCAGCAAGCGTTGGGGACGTGGCCCGCTGGGTCGGAAGGCTCTTGGCGAGAGACCTACGGCTCGTCCCCTCCAGGCATCGGAGGCACTCCGGTGATGATCCTTGCCCCTCTTCTGAAGGTCAGATAGCTCCAAGCCCAGGAAACCAACACCAGGAGACGGTTGCGGAACCCGATCAGATAGAAGATGTGTATCGCCAACCAGGAGACCCAGGCCAGGAACCCGCCGAACCTCACCCGTCCGAAGTCGGCCACCGCCCGGGCCCGCCCGATCGTGGCCAGTGAGCCCTTGTTCCGATAGCGGAACGCAGCTCTCTCGGCTCCAACAAGGTCCGTTCTGATCATCCGGCCAGCATGGCGGCCCATCTGCATCGCAGCCGGGGCCACGCCGGGAACACCGGGGACGAGAGCCAGATCCCCCGCGACGAACAGCTCGGGGTGCCCGGGGACCGACAGGTCGTCGTTGACCACAACCCGACCGCTTCGATCGGTCTCGGCCCCCAACATCGCCCCGAGCGGTGACGCCTGGACGCCTGCCGCCCAGAGCACCGTGGCGGCGTCGATACGCCGACCGTTGTCCAACGTGACGCCCGATAAGTCGATGCCATCGACCAAGGCTCCGGTGACGACCTCGACACCGAGAGTCTCGAGCTGTCGTCGCGCGCTCTCCGACAGCGTCTCCGGATACACCGGCAACACATGAGGTGTCCCTTCCACCAGGACGACCTTTGCCCGGGAAGGGTCTATGGCATCGAACTCGTCACCCAGGGAATGGACCGCGATCTCGACCAGCGCGCCGGCCAGCTCCACGCCGGTGGGCCCTCCCCCGATCACCACAAAGGTGAGCATTCGCTCCACGTCCCCCGGGCTCCGCTCCGCCTTCTCGAAGGCGGCCAGCACCCGCTGTCGCATCGTCAACGCGTCCTCGAGCGTCTTCAGACCCAGGGACAGCGCCGACCACTCGTCGTGTCCGAAGTAGGAGTGGGTGGCCCCGGTGGCCACGATCAGATAGTCATAGGGCAAGTCCGAGCCGTCGTCGAGAGTGACCACGTTCGCCCCGGTGTCGACATTGGTCACCTCGGCGAGAAGCACTCCTTTGACGTTCTTCTGGCCGCGGAAGATCGACCTGATCGGATATGCGATGTCGCTCGGGTTGAGCGCAGCAGCGGCAACCTGATAGAGCAATGGCTGGAACAGATGAAAGTTGCGCCTGTCGATGATGGTGATCACGACAGGAGCCCGGCGTAGCGCCTTGGCGGCGTTGAGACCTGCGAAACCAGCCCCGACGATGACCACGTGGGGCAAACTGCTCATGACTCGCCGAGACCGAGAGCCTCCGCCAATGCCTGAAGAGCGCGGGCGCGATGGGAGAGAGTGTTCTTCTCCTCGACACCCATCTCGGAGAGGGTCCTCCCATCGACCTCGAAGACGGGGTCGTACCCGAAACCACCGCTTCCCCTCGGTGCTCTGGCGATAACCCCTTGCAATGCGCCCTCAGCTACCACCTCGGTGCCGTCCGACATGACCAGGGCGACCGCCGTGCGAAAGCGGGCCCTTCGATCGTCCTCGCCCTCCAACTCCCTCAACAGACGCTCGACGTTTTCGCTGTAGGTTGCCTCAGGCCCGGCGTATCGCGCCGTCCGTACTCCCGGAGCGCCATCCAGCACAGCCACCTCCAACCCGGTGTCATCCGCCACCGCAGGGAGGCCGAGCGCCTCCGTTACCGCCCGGGCCTTGAGCAAGGCGTTGGCCTCGAGCGTCTCACCGGTCTCCTCGATGTCCGACCAGTCGAGGCCCCTGACGATCTCGCCGGCAAGGCCCGTCACGCCCAGCACCTCCTCGATCTCGCTGATCTTGTCCGGGTTCTTCGAGGCGACAACCAGACGCGGGATCATCGTTGGCGGATCACTCTGCTATCGCCCGGCGTTGGAGATCGTGGAGCTCGGCGATCCCCCCTGCCGCCAGGTCCAAGAGTTGGTCGAGCTCATCGCGGGTGAATGGTGCCCGCTCGGCGGTGCCCTGAACCTCCACCAGAAGACCCCGACCACTCATGACCACGTTCATGTCGACCTCGGCGTCCACATCCTTCACATAGTCGAGGTCCAGGGTCGGCTGGCCATCGATGATCCCGACCGAGACGGCCGCCACCTCGTCGATGATCGGATTCTTCACAACCCGGCCCTTGTCAACTGCGTCTTCCATCGCGTAATAGAGCGCGATCCAGGCACCGGTGATGGCGGCGGTCCGGGTGCCTCCGTCTGCCTCGATGACGTCGCAATCGACCATGGCCATCCCTTCACCCATCGCCTTGAGATCGACAACGGCCCGAAGCGACCGCCCGATCAGACGGGAGATCTCCTTGGCGCGCCCACCGGACACGTGATCGCGACGCACCCGTTCACTCGACGAGCCGGGCAACATGGCGTACTCCGCTGTGATCCAACCCTTGCCCGACTCCCTGAGCCAGCGTGGGACTTCGGGAAGCACCGACGCTGTGCACAGCACCTTGGTTCTACCCATCGAGATCAACACCGACCCGGGAGTCGAGTAGGTATAGGGGATCTCCAACTTGACATCACGGAGTTGGTCCAATGGTCGCTCAGACATCGAATGTGACTCCTGGCATGGCAAGGGCAACTGGCCGGTCGAAGACCACCTCGGCTTCGTGAACCGAGCGGCTGACGTCGAGATGGGGCGGGATGTGGGTCAACACCAGTCGACTGGCGCCGATCTCACGAGCGATCTGTCCGGCCTCGGTGGCCATCAGATGATGTGGATAGTCGGTGTCCATGCGCTCCTGGTAGGCCGCCTCACTCAGCATCAGGTCGACCCCTCGGGCTGTCTCTCTCCAACCACCTGAAGGGCCCGTGTCCCCGGTGTAAAACATGGTCCTGTTCTCGGCCTCCCAGCGGGATCCCACCGTCGGGACCGAGTGATCCATCTCGATGAAAGAGATGGCGAGATCACCCACACCAATCTCATCGCCGGTCCATACAGGTCTGAAGTCGAAGGTCTCCTTCAGCACCGCGCCCTGGCCCCCGTCGAGAAACCCGGAGACCCGATCCCATACCGCCTGAGGCGCATACAGGGGAACGCCCTTCCTCGGCTCCGGGCAGTAAGTCCAGGCGTGGAAGGCGGTGAACAGATCGGCGCAATGGTCCGGGTGTTGATGGGAGATGACGATCGCATCGATCATGTATGAGTCGACGGGTAGGGCGACGAAAGTGCCAGGGCCGGCATCACACCAGACCCGGGTGCCGGATTGCTCGATCAAATAGCCAGAGGCCGGACGACCCGGGACCGGATAGGTTCCCGATGATCCGATGACATGGAGCTTCACGGCGCCAGCCGCTCCTTTCTCCAGGTCTCCCCTTCTTTGAGATACCGCACCCGGTCATGAAAGCGGTTCTGTTGACCCTGCCAGAACTCCACTACCTGAGGTGTCAGCCGCCAGCCACCCCAGGCCCTTGGCCTGGGGATCCTGACTCCCTGAAAGCGGACCTCTAATGATTGGAAAGCCATGTCCAGTTGCTCTCTAGACTCGACGACGCTGCTCTGCATCGAGGCGTGGGCTGCTATCTGGGCACCTCGCGGTCTTGCGTCGAAATAGCGGTCGGATTCGTCTTCGCCGGCCAAAGCCACTGTGCCCTCGAAACGGACCTGGCGATGCAACGGCGGCCAGACGAATGTTGCGGCCGCATGGGGGTTGACCCGCAACTCCTGGCTTTTTCGACTGGCAAGGTTGGTGTAGAACACCAGCCCGCTCTCATCGAAGCCCTTCAGGAGGACGGCTCGGGCCGAGGGGCGGCCCTCGGGGTCGGCGGTGGCGAGGACAAATGCGTTCGGCTCTTCGATGCCGGCTTGGACCACGCCATCAAACCAATTTCTGAACTGCGTGGTGGGGTCGTCGGCCATGTCCGGCTCGATGAGCCCTTGGCTCTCATACTCCCGGCGAAGCTCGGCCACCTGGTCGTCTATCACCCCGCCGACGATAGCCTCGCCCCGTGAGCCGGGACCCAAGCGGGTCGACTCTGATCATGGTCGGCCGGGCGCTGAGAAGATGTTGCCCGCGCTGCGGCGACAAAGCCTTTTTGTCGTTCTACAACCTCAAAGATAATTGTGATCGATGCGGGCTCCACTTCGAGCGGGAGGAGGGCTATTGGGTCGGGGCTCTCATCATCAACACCACTGTGACCTTCGGCTCATTCCTCGTCCTCTTCGTCGGTGGGATGATCGCCTTCTGGCCGGATGTGCCCTGGGGGCCTATCGGGGTGGTCACCATCGGTCTTATGGCCGTCCTACCCGTAGTCTTCTACCCGTTGTCGAAGACGATCTGGATGGCTCTCGAGCTGTCCTGGCACCCCCTGGAGGAGGCGGAGATCGAGCAGGCAGCACAGAGGGCCGCTGCACGCTGAGACTCAGAGTCGCTTGGCGATCTCGTCGAGCATGACCTCGGTGGCGCCGCCACCGATCGAGGCGATCCTCACATCCCGATAGAGCCTCTCGACCGCGGTCTCGGCGATATAGCCCATCCCCCCGTGGAACTGGACACAGTCGTAGAGCACCCGGTTCACCATTTCCCCGACATACGCCTTCACCTCGGACACCTCACGCACGGCATCCTCCCCCTGCTCCGTCAGCCACGCGGCGTGGTACGTGAGCTGCCGGCCGGCATCGATCTCCGCCTGACGTTGGGCGAGACGCTGTCTGATTGCCTGTTTCTGCCAGAGGGTGGCCCCAAAGGCGGTGCGGTTCTTCACGTGCTCGATGGTGAGCTCCAATGCCCTCTGCGCCTCCCCCAACGCCTGGCCCATGATCGCAAGGCGCTCGTTCTGGAAGTTGGACATGATGTAATAGAACCCCTGGTTCTCTTCTCCGATCAGGTTGCCCTCGGGAACCCATACATCCTCGAGAATCAGCTCGGCGGTGTCCGACGAGTGCCATCCCATCTTGTTCAGGGCACGGCTCGCCTTGAATCCCGGGGTGTCCTTTTCCACGGCGAAGATCGAAATTCCCCGCGAGCCCTTGGCGACCGGGTCGGTCTTGGCGGCGATGAACACCAGATCGGCGATCCCGCCGTTAGTTGTGAACATCTTGGTGCCGTTCAACACGAAGCCCTCGCCCTCTCTCCGGGCTGTGGTCCGTAACGCCGCCACGTCGGATCCGGCATCCGGTTCAGTGACCCCAATCGCAGTGAGCACCTCACCACTCACCAGGGCGGGGAGCCATCGGGCCTTCTGCTCGTCGGTTCCGAAATGAAGGACGTACGGCGTCGCCAGGTCGGTGTGAACCAGAACGGTGATGCTGAACCCGCCGAAGGTGGATCTTCCCAACTCCTCGGCGAACACCACCGAGGCCAGCGTGCCCAACCCGATGCCGCCGTACTCCTCGGGTACCCGAAGACCGAAGAAGCCAAGCCTCCCCATCTCGTCGAGCACCTCGCGGGGCACGCCACCGTCCTCCCAAGCCTCGGCTCGGGGCACGATCTCTCGCTCCACGTACTCCCGGGTCTGGCTACGTATCGCCTCCAGATCGCCGGTCATGTAGATCGACTTTGTGTTCTTAGTCATGTCCTGTCCCGCGCGGCAAGCATCGCCCTACCGGCAGCGCTGTTGTAGGCCAGATTGTGGTCCCCACAGAATCGTTGGGCCACCTCGGCGATGCCGAACGCGTCCAGGCCGTGCTCGATGCCAAGACCGTCGAGGAGCCACAACACGTCCTCGGTGGCTACGTTGCCCGACGCCCCTGGAGCGTATGGGCACCCTCCGAGACCACCGGCCGACGCGTCCATCATCGAGATGCCACGCTCGATGGCGGTGACGGTGTTGGCGATCGCCTGCCCGTATGTGTCGTGGAAATGAACCCCCACCGCCTCCACGGGAACGCGGTCGAGCACATCGTCCAAGAGGCGATCGACATGTGCTGGCGTCGCCTTGCCCAGGGTTTCACCAAGAAACACGGCATGCACCCCCCACTCCATGAGCGTCTCGGCGAGGTGCGCTACCCAGTCCGGGTCCTGCTCACCTTCGAAAGGGCAGTGTGTGGCCGTCGAGACGTAACCCCGGACGGCCAGATCCTCGGGGACCTCGAGCAAGATGCTCCGGATCCGATGCATCGACTCGTCCACGGTGGCATTGAGGTTTCTCTCGTTGAAGGTGTCCGACGCCGCGGTGAGAACACCAATGCCATCGACCCCGGCGGCCACCGCTGCTTCGAGCCCTTTCAGATTCGGCACCAACCCGAACAGGGTCATGCCGTCGAGCCGTTCCACACCTCGAATCACGTCGGCGCCGTCCGCCATCTGGGGAACGGCTTTGGGGCTGACAAAGGAGACCGCGTCGAATGAGCGAATACCGGTGCGGGCCAGGTCGTTGATCAGCCCGGCCTTGGCAGATGTCGGCACAAGAGCACCGAGGGATTGGAGCCCATCGCGCGATGAGGATTCGGTGATGGTGACCCGCGACGAAGAAACGCTCACATCGCGACGGTACCCGGAATCCTGGTGTCTTTTAGCCGCCCAACTTGTACTCGGCGAGCCTCTCGATCATCTGCACTCGCCGACCGCTGTGGGCGAGCCGGTTTCCGATCACCCCGTAGCTCTCGCCTCTCGCTCGCAGGTTGAGCACCACACGTTCGATGGGACGCAGGGGGTCATTCCTCGTCGTGGAACTGGGAGGCACGCCCTCCTTGAACTCGATCATTTCGATGATCCGGTGAACGGTCCCGGGCTTCTTGTTGACACGCTTCCCGATTTCGGGTGCCGTGGCACCAGCGCCATGGAGGTTCATGACCACGCGCTCGATCGGGCGTAGGTCGCCTCGGATCGAGGTCGTATCAGGCATACACCGCGTCCTCGCTATAGGGCTCGATCATGATGCACTCACCGGGGCACTCCTCGGCCGACTCGATGGTGTCCTCGATGAGAGCATCGGGGACCCGGGCTACGCCGCGAGCACCTTCGGGCCCATGCCCTTCGCCTTCTCCAGCGTCGAAAACGACGGTGCGGCCGAAGTGCTTCGACTCCTCCTTCACCACCCAGAGCCCGTCATCCCGCCCGACGAACACATCGGGGGTGATCTCCTCACAGATGCCGTCACCCGTGCATAGGTCTTGATCGATCCAAACCATCAACTTGGTCTTATCGGCCACTTCGGTTCACCTCGTCGTTGAAAACGGTCGTACCAATGACCCTACCCCTTTTGGCAGCGATGCAATCTCACCTGGCCCTAAGCCTGGTCGCCAGCTAACAAAAATACCTGACCAGGGGGTTCCCGCCTGCCTCGAGCTCCCGATTACACGCGAATCGCCCGAAAATTACACCCAGGTTCTTCCAAAGGCCACGACGCTCCTTATCCCTTCGGATGCGATGGGAACACGTGGGTCAAGGAGAGCTCCGTCCCTCGAGCTTGCTCGAATCGTCTTCCCCGGGTTGGTTGACCATTTCACATATCGCGGAATAATGGGTAGTATAATTGCCATTACACCAGATAATGGCAAGTAAGATTGCCAAGAGGTAGATATGCGCGAAACCAAAATGTACTCTCGTCAGGCTTTAGAGGCCGCCACGCTCCTCGGCCTTGAGATAGCACAGGCACGTCGTGAACGGACGTGGACAACCACCGAACTAGCAGAGCGAGCAGGTATCAGCCGGCCGACCCTGCGAAAAATAGAGCAGGGCGACCCCACAGTTGCGCTGGGGACGGTCTTTGAGGTCGCGACGCTGGTGGGCGTACCTCTCTTCGGTGCTGACCCATCCGAACTCGGAACCTTGGTCCGCCGCAGCAGAGACCGTCTGCAGCTGCTGCCCGAACGGGTGCGTGAACCAGCGGAGCCTGTTGATGACGACTTCTGACGCCGCAGCCCCTCCTGTCTACGTCTGGACGTGGATCCCGGGAGCGACCGAGCCCGTCCCGGCCGGCGTGCTGACACGTCGAGGGGGCACCTACTTCTTCAACTACGGCAGGAGCTACCTCAATCGCGACGACGCTATTCCTCTGTACTTTCCAGAACTGCCACTCCAGAGCGGCCTGATTCGGCCTCTCGGCGGACTGGACGTCGCCGGGGTCATTCTGGACGCGGCACCGGATGCCTGGGGCCAACGCGTCGTTATGCACCGCGTCACCGGCACTGCGGGTGTGAGCAGGGACCCGGGGGAGCTTGACCTGGTGACCTACCTGTTGGAATCGGGATCCGACCGCGCCGGAGCGTTGGACTTTCAGCGCCACCCCGACGTCTACGTCCCCCGATCTTCGAAGGCAACTCTTGAAGAGCTGGTGGATGCAGCTTCACGCCTCGAGTCAGGACAACCTCTCTCCCCAGATCTGGAAGCTGCCCTTTTGGGCGGATCGTCGCTGGGTGGTGCCCGTCCAAAGGCCCCACTCAACGGCGAAGGACGCTCGCTTATCGCCAAGTTCTCCTCCCAGAGAGACCCCTTTCCGATCGTCAAGGCCGAGGCGGCGGCGATGGATCTGGCAAGCCGTGTCGGGCTGAATGTCGCGCCGACAGAGCTGACCGAGAGCCTCGGACGCGACGTGCTGTTAGTGGAACGGTTCGACCGGACCGCCACCCCAGGGGAGCGAAGGATGGTGGTGTCAGCGCTAACCATCCTCGAGCTGCCGGAACATGCGGCGCGCCACGCCACCTACCCAGATCTCGCCGACACCATCCGGCGACGGTTCACCCTGCCGACAGAAACCCTGCGAGAGTTGTTCTCACGCATCGTCTTCAACATCTGTATCGGCAACACCGACGACCACGCCCGCAACCATGCGGCCTTCTGGGACGGCGCGGAGTTGTCGCTAACCCCCGCCTATGACGTCTGCCCCTACCCACGAGTGGGAGGCGAAGCCTCCCAGGCTATGAGGATCGACCGCGACGGCAACTCTCTGTCACAGCTTGCGCTCTGCGTTGAGGCGGCACCGATCTACGGGCTATCAGACGGCGAGGCCCGAGAAGTCATCGACGCCCAGCTAGACATGATCACCTCGGAGTGGGACGACGCAGCCGAACGAGCACGCCTGACCCAAACCGAGCGGAACGCCCTTTGGGGGCGAGCCATCCTGAACCCTTTCGCGCTGGAGGGCTATCACTGAGCCTTGGTGACCGGTCGCCTGCCCCACCCGGGCAGATCCGCCAAAGCCCTCACCGCCGCCGCATCCGGCAGGCCACAGCCGCCGCCACCTCCACCGCTGCCGCTGCCGCCGACGTCGCCGCTGAGGGGCAACGACGGTGAAGGCATCGAAGTCGAAGGCGGTGCTGATGCCGAAGCCGGCGGCGATGACGATGACAATGCTGCCGGCGGCGCCGAGCACAATGGCAACGACTCAAAGGGCCAACGACGAGGTTCACAACAGGTGACCGGCCCTCGAGCTGATCTCCGAGACCCCTGAACCAGATCCGAACATGCCAAAACCCGCCCTTTCGATCCTGAGATCTCCGGGGCGAGCTTTTTCGTCTGTTCGGTGGCCACTTTTTCGTTAGCCATCGTAGGTGGAGGTGCGGGGAGTCGAACCCCGGTCCGTCGAGCCGTCAGCGTTGGCATCTCCGAGCGCAGTCGTCAGCGAGCTTTCGGCAACAGGAACTCTGACGACGAGTTTCCCTGCGCCTATCCGGAGTTGTCTTGACCCCACGGTCCCGAAACCCCGTGGGGAGCATCCCGCTTTGCGGCGCCCGCTCCGACCGTGCGGGATTCGGTCGGGCGGACGGGCTGCTTAGTTAGGCAGCCAGTGCGAAGTTATCTTCGGCACTTATTGGTTTTCCGGTTTGTTAACGGGGCCCCGGAGACCTCGGCTCGCTTCCAACGCCTCAACACTCAACGTCGAAACCGTTTCACCCCCATGGCGGGTTGTTCCTACAGGATAACCCCGGGGTCGGTCTGTCTCATCCGGATTTGGGTGGAGATGCGGCCAGAACCCCCCTCCCCCTTTCGAGGTGCTCTCCCCAAAGACCCCCTCCGACCCTTCGGGCCACTCCCCCAACGTCGCTGCGCTCCTGGGGGAGGAAATGTCGGTGCGTAACTCAGGTACGTGGTTTTCGCGCTCTTGCCGCGGCGCGGTCCATTTCCCGGTCGTGGTCGCGTTCTTTGATCGACTCGCGTTTGTCGTAGGTGGTTTTGCCCTTGGCCAGACCCAACTCGACCTTGGCTTTGCCGTCCTTGAAGTAGACCTGGAGCGGGACGAGGGTCAGGCCCTTCTCCGCGATCTGGCCGGCGATGCGGTCGATCTCGCGTCGGTGGAGGAGGAGCTTTCGCTCCCGCTCCGGGTCGTGCCCACCCTCCCTGGCAAACTCATAAGGGGCGAGGTAGGCGCCGACCAGGTACACCTCACCGTTTCTGACAGCGCCGTAGGAATCCTTGAGGTCGAGACGACCCTCACGAAGCGACTTGACCTCCGAGCCGAGCAGGGCGAGACCGGCCTCTACGGTCTCCATAACGGTGTAGTTACGACGGGCTCTCCGGTTGCTGGCAACCACTTTTACCCGCTCGGCCTCGCCCGAGCGAGCCATTCAGACCGCCCCGGTGGGGACTTCGGCCGCTCCGGTGCCGTCCGCCTCACGCAGATAGCGGCTCAAGCCAAGCAACGACCCGATCACGCCGGCGGCCGCCCCAAACATCAGGAACAGGACCCCCCAACGAAAGAAGAAGTCGTTGGCGACATCGAGACGGAACAGGGCGAAGTCTTCGGTGGCGCGCGCCAGACGCGTCGCACCCAACCAGACGGTGAACACCGCCAGTGCCGCCCCGACCACCCCCTCGATCAGCCCTTCGAGAAGGAACGGGATCCGTATGTACCAGTTGGAGGCTCCAACCAACTTCATGATCTCCACCTCCTCACGACGGGCGTATATCGCAAGACGGATCGTGTTGGCGATCAACACGACTGCCGAGAGCCCGAGCACCACCGCCATGCCGATCCCGAGCACGTTGAGGACGCTCGACAGGTTCTGCAACTGCTCGATCTGCTGGGCGGCGGTGTTGACCCGGAGCACCACCTGTTGATGCTGCTCCAGCTTGAACTTCACCGACTGATGCAGCTCGATGGCCTCGAGCTCGATCCGAACGGAAGCCGGCAGGATGGTGGGGTCGATTTCGAGTATCTCGGGCTGACCGGCAAATATCTCCTGAAACTCGACCCAGGCCTGGGCCTTGTCGATGTAGAAAGCGCTGCGGACCTCCTCCCAGGTCTGGACCTCGCTCAAAAGCGCCTGATGGGCTCCGGGAGTGACCCCGTTGGAGCCTTCGTCCTTCAGGAAGGCGATGACATGTACGCCCTCCTGCCAGGCGAGGGTGTTGACCCGGAGGATCTCATTCACGACCAGAGCGCCAAAAGCGAGCATGAGCGAGATGAACACCGCGAGAACCGCTCCGGCCACGACGAGGAAGTTCCGCTTCAGGTTGACAAAGGCCTCGCGGAGAAGGAAAACGAACCGACTCATTCCGGATCTTGCTCCTCGTACCGGCCGGACAGCTCGTCCCTGGTGACCAGGCCCTTCTCCAGCGCCACAACACGGCGTTGCATGGCGTCGACGATTGCGAAGTCGTGGGTTGCCATCACGATCGTCGTGCCGGTCCGGTTGATCCGGTCGAAGAGCTTCATGATCCCGACCGAGGTTTTGGGGTCGAGGTTCCCGGTGGGCTCGTCACAGAGCATGATCGGCGGCCGGTTGACAAAGGCACGCGCCACCGAGACACGTTGTTGCTCACCACCCGAGAGCTGCCGCGGATAGCGGTGCCCCTTGTCGGCGAGACCGACCAGATCCAGGACCTGGTCGACCTGTGGGGCAATGACCGAACGAGGACGGCCCAATACCTCGAGGGCGAAAGCCACGTTCTCCCCCACCGTCTTGCTCGGGAGGAGCTTGTAGTCCTGGAACACTGTGCCCACCGAGCGTCGGAGGTAAGGGATCTTCCATTTGGGAAGTGTGGTGATGTCCTTGCCCGCCACCCAGATCTTTCCCCGGGTCACCGGCTCGTCTCTCAGCATCAGTCGAATCAAGGTCGACTTGCCCGACCCCGATACACCGACGAGAAACACGAACTCGCCCTTCTGGATGTCGAGGGACACGTCGTGGGCGGCGACGGTGCCGCCCTCGTAGACCTTGGTTACGTGATCGAGGCGAATCATGGGGAGGAAAAGAGTGTCGCAGCCTTCAATGTGATGACCGCGGACCTGAGGACCGTAACTGTGCCTCCCGTGCTACGGGGAATTGGTCGCTACCTCGTGATTGGCACGTCGCCACCGCAGATAGGCCTCGACGAAACCCATCAAATCACCGTCGAGCACCCCCTGGATGTTCCCCACCTCATAATCGGTGCGCAGGTCCTTCACCATCTGATAGGGCTGCATCACATAGGAGCGGATCTGTCGACCCCAGCCCGCCTCACCTTGCTCGCCACGGATCTGGTCGAGATGGGCCAGACGCTCCTGGCGCGCCCTCTCCGCCAGACGCGACTGGAGGATGGCCATCGCCCTTGCCTTGTTCTGGAGCTGGGACCGCTCGTTCTGACATTGGGCGACGATCCCGGTCGGGAGGTGGGTGATCCTCACAGCCGAGTCGGTGGTGTTGACGTGTTGGCCCCCTGCGCCCTGTGACCGATAGGTATCGATCCGGAGGTCATCCTCGTTGATCTCCAATGCGGCTTGATCCCCGAGATCGGGCACGATGTCAACTCCGGCGAAGGAGGTCTGGCGACGTGCGTTGGAGTCGAAAGGGCTGATCCGGACCAGTCGGTGCACTCCTCGCTCCGATTCGAGAGTGCCATAGGCCCGATCGCCCTTGACGCTGAAGGTCGCCGACTTGATCCCGGCCTCCTCCCCTTCGGTGACCTCCTCGACCGTGAACGAGAAACCGGCGTCGGTCAGAAAGCGCTGATACATCCGGGCCATCATCTCGGCCCAGTCCTGGGCGTCCACTCCCCCGGCGCCGGCATGGACGCTGAGGATTGCGTCGGCCTCGTCGTACTCGTCGTAGAACAGGGACTCCAATTCCAATGCGTCGAGTTGGCGGGAGACATCGGACAGCTCGTTCAGCGCCTCCTTGCGCGAGTCGGCGTCCTCAGCCTCAGCGGCGAGCTCCAGCAAGACCTCGGCATCGTCGATCTTGGACGACAGGCTCGAGACCATGTCGAACAGGCCCTCGTATCGAGCTAACCTCCGGCTGACGGTCCGTGCCTGATCCTGGTCGTCCCAGAGGTCAGGAGCCGAAGCCCGCTCCCTGAGCTCGGCCAGCTCTTTCTCCTTGGTTTCCAGATCGAGAAAACCGCGCGCCTCGACCAGTCGCTGACGCAGATCGGCGAGAGTCGCCTTAGGGTCGGTGATTTCGACGCTCATCTGTAGAACGTAAAACGTAGAACGTAAAACGGTGTCATGGGGCTGCGGTCACGCAGCCCCATGACACCGCTTGTACTTTTTGCCGGAGCCGCATGGGCAGAGGTCATTGCGCCCGATCTTGTCCGAGACTGCCGGCTTCTTCGATCCGTTGCCGGTGGGGCTGGGGGCAACCCGCTGTGGCTCGGTCTTGGGTTGGGCCAGCTCGACATGGAACAGGTAACGCACCGTGTCCCGCTTCACCGACTCCACCAACTCGGTGAACATGTCGTAGGCCTCACGCTGATACTCGGACAGCGGGTCCCGCTGGCCCATGGCCCTCAGACCGATACCCGCCCGCAGGTAGTCCATCTCCGAGAGGTGCTCCCGCCACTTGTTGTCGATGACCGAGAGCATCACCGAGCGCTCCACCTGACGCAGGACCTCCGAACCGAGGTCTTCCTCCCGCTTGGCATAGGCATCCAGGGCCTCTTCGACCGCGTGGTCGACCACTGTCTCGGTACTCGAGGGGGGGGAGAGCTTCGACTCGTCGATCTCGGTCGGGTAATACAGGGTCAGCTCCCGATGCAGGGCCTCCCAGTCCCAATTCGATCGAGAGACCTCCGGAGAGAGCTCCGTCTCCACCACCTCTGCGACGACAGACTCGATCCAGTCGCCGATCAGTTCGTCGCCGGCCGTCCCTTCCAGAATCGAGCGTCGCCAGTCATAGATGACCTCACGCTGCCGGTTCATCACCTCGTCGTACTTCAGGACGTTCTTGCGAATCTCGAAGTTCTGCGACTCCACCTGACGCTGGGCCCGCTCGATCGCCTTCGAGACCATGTTCGCCTCGATCGGCTGGTCTTCGGGGAGACGGAGCCGGTCCATGATGGAGGTGACCCACTCTCCTTGGAACCGGCGCATCAGATCATCCTCGAGCGAGAGATAGAAACGCGACTCCCCCGGGTCGCCCTGCCGGCCGGAGCGCCCACGAAGCTGGTTGTCGATTCGCCTCGACTCGTGACGCTCGGTGCCGACGACGTAGAGGCCACCGGCCTCGATCACCTTCTGCTTGTCAGGTTCGATCTGGTTGGCGAATTCCTCGGTGAGCTTTGTCTCCAGGTCCTGATATGACGGGTCGTCGGCGCTGATCCCGCGACGCTTGAGCTCGGTTCGGGCCATGCCGTCGGGGTTGCCCCCGAGCATGATGTCGACACCGCGGCCGGCCATGTTGGTAGCCACGGTTACCGCCCCAGGTCGCCCGGCCTGGGCGATGATGTCCGCCTCACGTGAGTGTTGTTTGGCGTTGAGAACCTCGTGCTTGATGCCGTGCTTCTCGAATGCCTTGGACAGCTTCTCCGACTTCTCGATGGAGACGGTTCCCAGGAGGACTGGTTGGCCGATCTCGGTTCGACCCGCGACATCCGCAACGACGGACGCGAACTTCCCGTCTTCGGTCTTGTACACGAGGTCGCCTTCGTCGTCCCGTGCCGTGGGGCGGTTGGTGGGGACCGAGATCACCTCGAGGGAGTAGATCTGCGCCAACTCGGCCGCCTCGGTTTCGGCGGTGCCGGTCATTCCGGCGAGCTTCTCGTAGAGCCGGAAGTAGTTCTGGAGGGTGATGGTGGCCAGAGTCTGGTTCTCCTCCTTGATCGCCACGCCCTCCTTTGCCTCTATGGCCTGATGGAGACCTTCGGAGTAACGACGACCCTCGAGAACGCGCCCGGTGAACTCGTCGACGATCTTCACCTCACCGTGGTCGATCAGGTAGTCGACGTCATGCAGGAACAGCTCCTTGGCCTTCAGCGCCGCCTCGAGATGGTGGACGAAGTCGACCGCGGCGTGATCGAAGAGGTTCTCGATTCCCAGCACCTGCTCGACACGGGAGACACCTTCCTCTGTCGTCAGCACCTGGCGCTTTCGCTCGTCCACCTCGTAGTGGACATCCTTTTGGAGACGGTTGACGATCTTGGCGAAGTCGCGGTACCACTTGGCGCTGTCGGAGACACGACCGGAGATGATGAGCGGGGTCCGGGCCTCGTCGATGAGGATGGAGTCGACCTCGTCGACGATGCAGAAGCTGTGTCCGCGCTGGACGAGCTCCTCGGTGGACC
>CAZRID010000023.1:0-16744 GCA_964600055.1 uncultured Acidimicrobiaceae bacterium | reverse complement strand
AAGCGGTCGATGCTCCTCGTGTGGGAGAACGCCGACGCCGATCTGCCAGAGCTCATCGCAACAGGCCAGACACCGACCTATCCGGCTGAGTTCTAAGGACGCCCGACTGTTCCGCGCATGAGGCTCATGGAGCGAACGGTCATGGCTATCCAATCTCGAACGCGGGGTGAGTGAGTGGAGGATCGTCTCTATATCGGTGGGCAGTTCCTCCACTCGATGGCGGGTGGTGTCATCGAGGTGCACAACCCACACGACGGGTCGAAGCTCGCCGACGTTGCCGAAGCGCGAGCCGAGGACGTTGATCTGGCGGTAGAGGCAGCCGCCGCTGCGTATCCGGCCTGGTCGTCGATGGCGGCGATGGATCGCGGCCGCCTCCTGCTCCGACTGGCGGACGCCATCGAAGCCAATGCCGAGGACCTCGCCCGCCTCGAGACGATGGACACCGGCCATCCAATCAGGGATACGTCCGTCCTCGATGTTCCCAGGACCGCCGCCACCTTCCGATACTTCGGGGGAATGGCCGACAAGGTCCAGGGTTCCATCCCTCCGGTTGACGCCGGGTTTCTCAACCATGTTTACCGACGGCCACTCGGCGTTGTGGGCCAGATCGTGCCGTGGAACTTCCCCCTCATGTTCACCAGTTGGAAGTTGGGGCCAGCCCTTGCTGCGGGCAACACCGTTGTCTACAAGCCTGCGGAGCTGACACCCCTGTCCACACTTCGAGTGGCTGAGTTGATTCACGAGATCGGGTTTCCCCCCGGTGTCGTGAATGTGGTTCCGGGGTACGGGCACACGGCCGGCGCACGCCTCGGTGAGCACCCGGGAATCGCCAAGGTGTCGTTCACCGGGTCGACCGCTACGGGTCGAAGCCTGGTCAAGGCATCGGCCGGCAACCTGAAGCGCCTCCATCTCGAACTTGGCGGCAAGGGGGCGAACATCATCTTCGACGATGCCGATCTCGACGCCGCATTGGCCGGGTCCGCATTCGCGATCTACCACAACCAGGGCCAGGCCTGCATCGCCGGTTCGAGGCTTCTGCTCCACGAGGCAATCGCTGACGAGTTCATCACGCGATTCGTCACCCTCACGGAGTCGATCAAGCTGGGCGATCCGCTCGATCGCGACACAGAAATGGGCCCTCTCACGTCGCCGGAGCACCGAGATCGGGTGCTGAACTACGTCAAGATCGCGCTGGACGAAGGCGGTGAGCTCCTCACCGGGGGGAAGGGCCCGGACAGCCAGTCACTCGCCAATGGCTGTTACGTGCAGCCGACGGTCGTCAGGGCGGAGCCGGGAGACCGGGTGTGTCATGAGGAGGTCTTCGGCCCATTCCTGACCGTGACGGCCTTCTCCTCGGAAGAGGAGGCCATCGGGATCGCCAACGGAGTGGAATACGGGCTCGGTGGTGGTCTCTGGACCCAGGACCTGACGAGGGCGCACCGGGTGGCGGGCGCGATGGACACCGGGATGGTGTGGATCAACTGTTACAAGCGGGTCAATCCCGGGTCTCCTTTCGGCGGCGTCGGGCTTTCCGGTTACGGGCGCGAGATGGGCTTCGAGGCGATGCATGAGTACACCGAGGCGAAGTCGGTCTGGATCAACGTCTCTGGTAGTCAGCCGATGTGGTACTCGGGGGGCTGACGGGTGGCTGACTTCGTTTCGCTTCGGGATGCCATCCGTGATCTCGTTTCCGATGGCGCCACCGTGGCGATGGAGGGTTTCACCCATCTCATCCCGTTTGCAGCCGGGCACGAACTGATACGTCAGGAGAAGAGAGACCTGACACTGATTCGCATGACCCCCGATGTCATATATGACCAGCTGATTGGAATGGGTAGCGCTCGCAAGTTGGTGTTCTCGTGGGGAGGGAATCCTGGTGTCGGCTCGCTCCATAGGTTCCGCGATGCGGTCGAGCACCGCTTTCCCGGACCCATCGAGCTCGAGGAGCACAGCCACGCGGGGATGGCCGCCAGGTACACCGCCGGCGCCTCAGGCCTCCCTTTTGCGGTCCTCAGGGCATACGTCGGTTCCGATCTCACCAAGTACACCGAGGTGGCTTCGATCCATTGCCCGTTCACCGGTGAAGAGCTGGCCGCGGTCCCTGCTCTCAACCCGGATGTGACAGTCATCCATGCCCAGCAGGCCGATCGAGTCGGCAACGTGGGGATGTGGGGGATCACCGGTGTGCAACGCGAGGCGGCGCTGGCAGCAAAGACCTCCATCGTCACGGTTGAGGAGGTAGTCGACGAGTTGTCGACTCAGGGCCCCAACCACGTCGTTCTCCCTTCGTGGACGATCACGGCTGTGGCATGTGTCCCCCGTGGCGCCCATCCGTCATACGCCATGGGGTACTCGACGAGGGACAATGCCTTCTATACGGAATGGGACGGGATCTCCCGTGACCGTGAGGTGTTCGCCGGGTGGATCGAGAAGTTTGTCATGGGCACTGAGGACCACGCCTCGTACCTGTCGGCTATCGAGAGTCGCCCAGAGCCGATGGAGCCCACCGATGGTTGACCTCCAGGAGCTCCGAGCGTCCTACACGTCCGACGAGATGATGACTGTCACTGCGGCACGCTCGCTGAAGGACGGCCAGGTGTGCTTCGTCGGCATCGGCCTACCCAGTGAGGCGGCCAACCTGGCCCGGTTGTCGCACGCTCCGAACGTGGTGCTGATCTATGAGTCGGGGACCATCGGGACCAAGCCGGAGGTCCTCCCGCTGTCGATTGGTGACGGTGTCCTCGCCGAGAAGGCAGATCTCGTGGTCAGTGTTCCTGAAGTGTTTGCCTACTGGCTGCAGGCAGGTCGCATCGATGTGGGCTTCCTCTCGGCTGCCCAAATCGACAGGTACGGCAATCTGAACAGCACGGTCGTTGGCTGTTATGAGGAGCCGAAGGTGCGCCTTCCTGGGGCAGGAGGCGCACCTGAGATCGCGTCTTCGGCTGGCGAGGTGATCGTGATGCTCCGCCACAGTCAGCGTTCGTTTGTGCCTTCGGTCGATTTTGTGACGTCGGTCGGTTTCGGCCGGCAAGGGGAGGGGCGGGCCGGCCAGGTTGGCGCCGGGCCGACGGTCGTCATCACCGATCTCGGGGTTCTCCGCCCGGACCCGGCCTCACACGAGCTGACCCTCGTAGCCATCCATCCCGGGGTCGAGGTCGGGGAGGTGCGGGAGCAGACCGGTTGGGACCTGATGGTCGCGGATGATCTGGTCACTACCGCGGCGCCTACATCCGAAGAGTTGGAGATGCTTCGTGACCTGAAGCGACGAACCGAGGAGGCGCATTCTCGGTGAGGGATTTCGTCTTTTCCCAGCTCCGGGGTCGGATCATCTTTGGCTCGGGAACCCTCTCCACGATCGGTGACGAGCTCGACACGATCGGGGCGGAGCGCGTCATGCTCGTGGCAGCGACCAGCGCCAAGGCCGAGGCAGACCGGGTGGTCGCGGAGCTCGGGGAGAGGGTGGTGGCCCGGATTGGTGAGACGCGGCCGCACGTGCCTGCCGAGGAAGTCGAGACGGCCCGGTCCCTGGCTGCTTCCAGCGCCGCCGACTCGGTCGTCACCATCGGTGGTGGATCGACAACCGGTCTCGGCAAGGCGGTGGTGCTGGAGCGGCCGTTGGCTTTCCTCGCCGTTCCCACGACCTATGCCGGATCGGAGATGACATCCATCTACGGGATCACGTCAGGTGATGTGAAGCGAACAGGCCGTGACCCCGGGGTCAAGCCGCGCACCGTGATCTATGACGTCGACTTGACCCTCGATCTTCCCCCCGAGATCACAGCGGGCAGCACCATGAACGCCCTCGCTCATTGTGTCGAGGCGATGTACGCAAAGGAGAGAAACCCCATCGTGTCGATGATGGCCCTCGACGGGGTGAGAGCGCTCAACAACGGATCGCGTGCGGTGTCGGTCAATGCCGAAGATCGCGATGGTCGGGCCGACCTGTTCTACGGCGCCTTCCTCGCCGGCGCATCACTGGGGGCGGTTGGGATGGCAGTGCACCACCGGATCTGCCATGTCCTCGGGGGGACCTTCCGGCTGGCTCATGGCGATGCCAACGCCGTGATATTGCCCTATGTCGCGGCATACAACCGTCGGGCTGAGCCGGAGGTCATCGATTCGATCGCCGGCGCCCTCGAGGCAGACGACCTGTGGAGCGCACTGCGGAGCCTTGCCGAGAAACTGCGAGCGCCGATGCGTCTCTCCGAGCTGGGAATCGAGGAGTCGGACCTGGATCAGAGCGCGGAAATGGTGGTGGCAGCCGGGGGGTACAACCCGCGGCCCGTGGAGAAGGGATGGATACGACAACTGTTGGGCGACGCCTTCGAAGGGCGCGACCCGTCGGAGCAATAGAAGCACTGGGAGACAACGCGGAGCGGAGGAGGCATCGTGGAACACGACGAGAAGAGCGGGAGCAAGGCAGAGAAGTTGAGCGAGTCCGGCACATCGCGGCGCGACTTCTTGAGGATGGCAGGGCTCGGTGGTGTGGCCGTAGTCGGTGGCGGGTTTCTAGCCGCGTGTGCCGACGAGGGTGGCGGCACGACCACCACGGCGGCCGGGGCAACCACCACGACCGCAGGGGCAACGACCACTTCGGGGGCGGCGCCGACTGGCCGGCCGATCCGGATTGGGTACGTCTCACCACAGACCGGTCCCATCGCCGCCTTTGGCGAGGCGGATCAGTTCGTCATCGCAGCGGTCGAAGCCCAGCTAGGCGACGGAGTCACGGTGGCGGGCACGGTGCACCCGGTCGAGATCGTCACTCGCGATAGTCAGTCCGACCCGGTGACCGCCGGTTCCATGGCTGGAGAGTTGATCCTCGACGAGGGCATCGACCTCATGGTGGTGGCATCGACCCCGGAGACGACCAACCCGGTCGCCGACCAGTGTGAGTTGAACGGAATCCCGTGCATCTCGACCGTTGCCCCGTGGCAACCGTGGTTCTTCGGCCGCAACGGGGATCCGGCGGTCGGGTTCAATTGGACTTACCACTACTTCTGGGGGCTCGAAGGCCTGATCCCGCAGTTCATCGCCCTCTGGGACAAGCTCGAGACGAACAAGATCGTGGGAGGGCTGTTCCCCAACGACGGTGACGGCCAGGCTTGGGGAGACCCCGAGCTCGGGTTCCCACCGGCACTCGAGGCGGCCGGCTACACGCTGATCGACCCGGGTCGCTACGAGAACCTCTCGTCGGACTTCTCAGCGCAGATCAGTGCGTTCACCACCGGTGAGGCACAGTTGATCACCGGTGTCCCGTTGCCGCCCGACTTTGCCACGTTCTGGACACAGGCCGCCCAACAAGGGCTGGCACCTATCGGGGCCACGATCGGCAAGGCGATTCTGTTCCCGGCCTCTGTTGAGGCGTTGGACGGGGATTCCGGCGACAGCCTCACCTCAGAGGTGTGGTGGAGCCCAAGCCATCCGTTCTCCTCTTCTCTGACCGGGCAGAGCTCCCAGGAAGTCGCCGATGCCTATACCTCGGAGACGAGCCGTCAATGGACCCAGCCCATCGGCTTCGTCCATTCCCTGTTCGAGGTGGCCGTAGACGTACTGGGGAGGACGACGGACATCGAAGACAAGGAGTCGATCCTCGACGCGGTGAAAGGGACCAACCTGGCGACGCTGGTCGGCCCGGTCAACTGGACGGCGCCGGGCCCGGTCCCCAACGTGACCACTACGCCGTTGGTCGGTGGTCAATGGGTGCTGGGAGGCGACTTCAAGTACGACCTGGTCATCGTCGACAACTCGCAGACTCCTGACGTTCCCGTTGGCGGCGAGATGAAGGCTATTGGGGCCTAGTGGCGACGGACCACTAGGCCCGTCAGCGGTGGAGCCAGCTCTCGAGATCATCGGGGTAACCAAGTCGTTTGGGGCGCTGAAGGTCATTGATGACCTGAGTGTCACGCTGGGCAAGGGCGAAGCGCTCGGGATCGTCGGCCCCAACGGCGCCGGCAAGACGACCCTGTTCAACCTGATCACCGGATCGGTCCCGCCTGACAGCGGAACGATCCGGTTCGATCAGGCCACGATCATGGCACAGGCTCCCCATCTCCGGGTGCGGCATGGACTTGGCAGGACGTATCAGATTCCCCGACCGTTCGGTGGGATGACGGTCTTCGAGAATCTGCTGGTGTCGGCGGCTTATGGAAGCGCCAAGGGTCAGCGCTCGAGCCACGAGCGCTGCGTCGAAGTCCTGTCAGGAGCCAATCTCCTGGCCAAGGCGAATGTGCTTGCCGGGACGCTGACCATCCTCGAGCGGAAGCGACTGGAGCTGGCCCGGGCCCTGGCCACCAACCCGACCGTCCTCTTGCTCGATGAGATCGCAGGCGGTTTGACCGATCCTGAAGTCGACGAGGTCGTCGAGGCCGTGAGGGCGATTCACCGCTCCGGCATGTCGATCATCTGGATCGAGCACCTTCTTCACGCTCTGGTTGCCGTGGTCGACAGGGTCCAGGCAATCCATTTTGGCAAGCACCTGATCGAGGGAGACCCCAGAGAGATCATCAACAGTTCCGAGATCCGTGAGGTCTACCTCGGTATCGAGGAGTGACGGCCCTCGTGTCCAACCTTCTCGAGGTCAGCGGTCTTGACGCGTACTACGGGCCCTTTCAGGCCCTGTTCGGGGCGAGCCTGACCGTCGCAGAAGGTGAGATAGTCGCGGTGATCGGGGCCAACGGGGCGGGCAAGTCGACGCTGCTCCGTTCCATCGCAGGATGGATGCCGTCGTCTCGGGACCAGATCCGGTATGAGGGTGAGCCAATCGGAGGCGAGCGGCCGGACCGGATCGCGATTCGAGGCGTGGCGATGGTCCCGGAAGGACGGCGCATCTTCCCCAGTCTCACCGTGGAGGAAAACCTCTTGATGGGGGCGTACGGAGGTAGGAGCGGCAGCTGGGACCTGGGTCGGGTCTACGGGTTGTTCCCGGTCCTGGAGGAGAGACGCAAGGCGAATGGAACCCTTCTCTCGGGCGGTCAACAACAGATGCTGGCCATCGGACGTGGTCTCATGGCCAATCCCCGGCTGCTTCTTCTCGATGAGATCTCCCTCGGGTTGGCCCCGATCGCGGTCCGCCAGCTCTACCGGGTCATCCCCACGCTTCGCGATGATGGGATCTCGGTGCTCATGGTCGAACAGGACGTCCAGCAGGCCACGGCAACAGCGGACAGGATCTATTGCCTGCTGCGGGGTCGAGTCTCCCTGGAGGCGGCGGCCGGGGAAGTCGACCATGAGCAGCTGGTATCGGCGTACTTCGGGGTTCGTGACCGATGACCGATGCCATAGTCCAGGGGGTCTTGCTCGGTGGTCTCTACGCCTTGTTTGCGGCAGGTCTGGCCATCGTCTTCGGGGTGATGAGAATCGTGAACCTGGCACACGGGGACTTCATCATTCTTTCCGCCTATCTGACCTTGGTGATTGTCGATCTGACATCAATCAACCCCATCGTGACCGTGGTCTTCGTGGCGGCGATCATGGGTCTGTTCGGATACCTCCTCCAGCGTGGAATCCTCAATTTCTCGCTCGGATCCGGTTTGCTCTCACCTCTCGTGGTCACGTTCGGTTTGTCGATCATCATCCAGAATGTCCTTCTCGAGGTCTTCACGGCAGACACCCAGGGCCTGGACGCGGGCGCCATCGAGCTGGCCAGCATCCAGCTCCCGATCGGAACGACTGTCGGTTGGTTCCCGCTTTTGACCTTTGCACTGGCGGTTGCAGTCCTCGGAGGCCTCCAACTCGTCATCAGGCAAACCAAGCTCGGCCGATCGTTTCGGGCCGTCTCCGACGATCAGGAAACGGCGACGTTGATGGGGGTTCGGACCCGGCACGTCTTCGCCCTGGCCATGGCGGTGGCCCTGGTCGTGACTGCGATCGGCGGTGTTGTCCTCGGGATCCGAAGCCAGTTTGACCCCGCACTGGGGCCGGCTCGCCTCATCTACGCGTTTGAGACGGTGATCATCGGAGGGTTGGGGTCACTCTGGGGAACGCTGGTCGGCGGGATAGTCCTCGGCGTCTCGCAAAGCGTGGGTGCCTATTTCTCCCCGGGATGGACCGAGCTGGCGGGGCACATCGTCTTCCTGGTCGTGCTCGCATGGAGGCCATCCGGCTTGTTCGGGAGGAGTGAGGAATGACCGTGCCATTCCGGGTCGAAATGGGCACCCCCGCCAGCCGACGCTTCGCGGTAATCGGGATCGTCGGATGTGCCCTGCTGGTCATCGTCCCCTTCGTGGCGGATCGATCCTTGCTGGTGTCGCTGACACAACTGATGATCCTGATCGCGCTGGGGGAGTTGTGGAACCTTCTGGCCGGGTATGCCGGGATCTACAGCTTCGGCCAGCAGGCCTACGTGGGCATCGGTGCCTATGCAACTTATGCCCTGGCCGATCTCGCCGGGTTGAATCTATGGTTGGCCCTGCTGCTGTCCGCTCTGGTGGCGGTGCTCATCGCGGTCCCTACCGCGTTTCTCGTGTTTCGGTTGCACGGTGGCTATTTCGCGGTTGCTACCTGGGTGGTCGCCGAGACCTACCGGCTGATCGTCAAGAACAACGCCACTCTTTATCCACGCGGCACACCACAACCGCTACGGGCTCTGAGCGCGCTTGGCCAGAGTCGATTCGAGGTCGTCTATTGGCTGGCTCTTGTTGCCGGCTTGGGGACGATCCTGGCCGTCCTCTTCCTTCTCAGGTCCCGGATCGGCCTGGCGCTCAATGCCATTCGTGACGACGAGGAGGCAGCTGCTGCAAGTGGGGTCAACGTGCGTCAGGTCAAGCTGACCGTCTATCTGATCGTTGCTGGCATCACCGGTTTCGTGGGCGCCGTGTACCTGTTGAACAATGTCTCGATTGACCCGGACAGCTACTTCTCGATTGGCCTCACGGCACAGATGGTGATCGTGGTGGTGATAGGAGGATTGGGGAGCATTGAAGGCCCGATCGTGGGGGCAATCATCTACTTCCTTTTGGACGAGAACCTCAGCGAGTTGGGCGCTTGGTGGTTCATCGTTCTCGGCCTGTTCCTCATCGCTGTCATGTTGTGGGCGCCACGAGGGGTCTGGGGCACGATTCAGGATCGGACCGGTCTTCGCTTCTTTCCCGTCCAACGCAGACTCGTCTTCGGCGAATCGGAAGACCGGGGTCCCCCGAGCACGACAGACGGTCGTGGCATGATGTCCAATCCCTCGCAGGAGGAGAAGCGTGATGGATGACCCAGCCGTGACACCCGAACCGACCTTTTCCGACCCGGATCAGGTCCTCGACATGCTCGCCGGGGTCGCTTACCTGGCCGATGAGAGGATCGCCACTTCGGTGTTTGTGGCAGATGTCCTCGGCAAGCCCATTCTTTGCGAGGGCCCGGCTGGTGTTGGCAAGACGGAACTGGCCAAGTCGGTGGCTACCGTGACCGGGCGCCGTCTGATACGTCTGCAGTGTTACGAGGGCCTCGATGAGTCCAAGGCCCTGTATGAATGGAACTACAAGAAGCAACTCCTCCGCATCCAGGCCGAGCCCGAGGGGGCGGATTGGGAGCAGACGGAGGCTGACATCTTCGACGAGGATTTCTTGCTCGAGAGGCCGCTGCTGGCGGCGATACGGTCGGCCGAACCGGTTGTGCTCCTGATCGACGAGGTCGACCGACTCGAAGTCGAGACAGAGGCGCTGCTGCTCGAGATCCTCTCCGACTTCC
The DNA here is from genome assembly GCA_964600055.1 of uncultured Acidimicrobiaceae bacterium. Taxonomy (GTDB): domain Bacteria; phylum Actinomycetota; class Acidimicrobiia; order Spongiisociales; family ZC4RG35; genus JARDZU01. The sequence goes on along the minus strand of CAZRID010000023.1, from coordinate 7,069 downwards.
AGGTGTCCGTGCCCGAGTTGGGGACGATCGTCGCCGCCTCGCAGCCGTCCGTCTTTCTCACCTCCAACAACACCCGGGAGCTCTCCGAGGCCTTGAAGCGGCGATGCGTGTTCCTCGACCTGGACTATCCGACCACGGAACGAGAACAGGCGATCATCGAGGCCAGGATCCCGGGGATCACCGAGAGTCTCGCCGCGAACTGCGCCGAGGTCGTGTCCTGGATCCGCTCGTTCGAGCTGAAGAAACCTCCATCGGTCTCAGAGACGCTCGACTGGGCCCGCACACTCCTCGTCCTAGGTCGCCACGAGCTGTCGCGGGATGACATCAGGGCCACCCTCAACCTCCTCCTCAAGTACTCCGGGGACATAGACAAGGTCGGTGAGGCACTGCGGTCGGCTGGCGCGTGAGAACATCAGTTGGAGTTGGCTTCATCCCGCGAGCCGGTGATCGTCGGAGCACTAGGCGATCTCGAGCACGAATTCCTGCAGCTGGCTGAGGTTGCGCACTTCGTAGACGCCGGTGCAGAAGTGCTTGAACTCGGGGATCAGAGAATCCTCCTCTCCCCAGTCGGACCGGGGTTCCGGGTTCAGCCAGTAGACCTGCTTGGCCCGATCATTCAGCCTGCGCAACACCGTCAGACCCGCATCGTCCACCCGATGATTGTTCCTGGCGTCTCCGGTGAAGATCAAGGTCGATGACCCGGTCACCGACGACCCGTACTTCCGCCAGAACATCTCTAAGGCCTTGGCATGATCGGAGTGACCGTCGTTTGAGACGTCACGTGAGCGCGCGATCAGGTGCCTCACGTCGCGCAAGCCGATGCCTTCGCTGACTTCCCGGGTGACCTCCTCGACTCCGTCGACGAAGATGAAGCAGCGGAGCTTCGGGAACTCCTCGCTCATCGCATTCAGGAAGCTCATCGTGAATTCGGCAAACTTGGCGACTGATCCCGAGACATCCGCCACCAGGTAGAGGTCCGGTTTCGACTCCCGTCTCGCCCTATAGGCAGGGTCAAAGGGAACACCGCCAGCCGACAAGGATCGACGAATCGTCCGTCGCACGTCCATGCGGCCCTTCCGGCGCCGTTTTCTCCTCTGGGCCAATTTGGCGGCGAGGCGACGGGCGAGAGGGCGCACCGCTTGGCGCATCCTGCGGAGCTGGTCGGGCGAGGCGCCGAGGAAGTCGATCTGGTCGACCGCATCCAGCTGAGCCGCCAGGGCCGTGTCGATGTCGAACCCACGATCTTTGGAGAGTCTTCGGTTGACCTCGTTGTGAAGTCTTTCCTTGAATCGGGCGATACGTTGTTCGAGGGCGCGGATGTCGATTTCGGCATCGAACCCGTCGTCAGCGTCTACACGGATACGACCACGTGCCTGCTGCATCAACCAGCCGAGGTCGAGCTCTGTCAGGATCCGATGCATGTAGTACTTCGCCGATGCCGAGCGCTCCGAGTCGACATGACCGAACTCGGTCACGGCGGTCTCGGCGAGGGCCCGAAGGGCGGTGTCATCGGCACGGAGCAATGCGTCCAGAAGCACCTCCAGGAAGTTGAATTCGTCCTCGTCTGAGCGGCCACCGAGCTCCGAGCGCATCACTACCGGCCCGATCAACGCTCTGGAGCCCTGTGGTGGGACGACCCCCAGGTTGTGGTCGGGATCGCGGAGAGAGGAGAAGAACAGGTCGAAATGGGCGTCGTACAGGGGGCGATGGTCCGCACGCTTGATGAGGGTGCTGCCAAGGGTCGCCTTGACCTGATCCCTCCTCAGCATGTCGACGTGTTTCAAAGCGTTGCTGGCGTCGACCGTCTCCACCATCGAGATCGGTATCCCGGCCTGTCGCAAGTGATGGATCAACTCGAGTAGTTCGGGGACCACTTCCCCGAGTGTACGCTTGCCTCCTTAGTGCGAATGGCCCAGGCTCCCAAGCGCAGATGAGGCGATTTCGCCCGGTCACGGCTCCTCCAGGGCGTCTTGTTCGCCTCGCATTGGTCCTCGATCCTCGAAACGGCGCCGCACAGACATTGCGGGTCGCACAGATGGCAGAGCGCGCAGGTCTCCAGGCGCTATGGGTCAACGATCGGCTCGTGACTTCCGATGGGTTGCCCCGAATGGAGGCCTGGACCATGCTGACCATCGCCGCCATGTACACATCGAGCATCCGTGTTGGCGTGATGTTCGCATCGGCCATGCGTTCTCCCCAGATGCTGGCGGCAATGGTTGGCTCGATGGACACCGTGGTCGAGGGTCGAATCGAGTTGGGGGTGGCGGCGGGTTGGTACGAGCGCGAATACAGCGGGCTCGGCCTGGCATTCCCCGACGCGGCCACCCGCATCGACCAGATGGGCCGCTTTGCCCGGACCCTCCTGACTCTGGCCCGGGGCGACCCTTTGAACCAAGGCGGGCCCGTCATCGGAGTGCCGTCGCCTCAGGAGGGAGGGCCGAGCCTGACCGTTGAGGCTCGGGGCCGTCGCCAGCTGGCTATCGCCATAGAGGTTGCTGACAACGTCCTCCTTCCCACCCGGCCCTTGTCTGAGATCCACGCTCTCGTCGAGACGGCGCGGGCGGCGGCCCAGGACGCAGGCAGAGATCCGAGCAGCCTCGGTTTTGCCGTTCAACTTCCGGTGTCGGTGGGGAGGACAAGCGCCGAGTCGGACGTGAGGGTGGAAATCGACGACATGTTGGCTCAGATGGACACCAAGACCATCGGCGTTCACGGAGACCTGGAGCGATGTCAGGACATCATGATCGAGCTGGCCCATCTCGGAATCGGCGAGGTTCGATGCGTCCTGCCCAACGTCGCCGACATCGATGACGTCATCGCTCAGCTCACCGCGACCGCTGTGGGCACCACCGACGTCCTCAAGCCGGGCTCTCCTCGCTCAGAGGCGCCACCGCCGCCCCCGGGCTGGGGTGGGCCACCGAAGTCACGGCCGATCGCAGGGGTTTCGTCGAACGCGAGTGACTAGGGGATGTTCGCTCTGCGCACACAGAGCCGCTAGAGTCGCCTGGTGCCAGAGGAACGGTCAGGTGACTTCATTCAATCTCTCGAGCGGGGGCTGACTGTCATCAACTCGTTCTCGAGAGAGCGAGCGTCGCAGACTCTCAGTGAGGTCGCACAACTGACGGGTCTGACCAGGGCAACCGCCCGTCGAATCCTGCTCACCCTTGCATCAATGGGATACGTCGACCACAACGGTCGGAGCTTCTCGCTCACTCCGAAGGTGCTCGATCTCGGCTACTCCTTTCTCTCGTCGTTTCATGTCCTGGAGTTCGCCCAGGTCCCCATGGAGAGACTCGTTGAAGAGGTGAACGAATCGTCGTCGATGTCGGTGCTCGACGGGTCTGACATCATCTATGTGGCCCGGGTCCCGACCACCCGGATCATGGCGATCTCACTCTCTCTCGGCTCCCGGCTCCCTGCCTACCCCACCTCCATGGGTCGGGTCCTTCTCTCCGGGCTGCCGGACCAGGAGCTCGACGACTATGTGAATCGGACCGAGCTGGAGAAGTTGACCAAATACACCATCACCGATCGTGAGGAGTTCCGTGCCGTCCTCATGAAGACACGCGCTCAGGGATATGCACTCGTCGATCAGGAGCTCGAAGTTGGAGTCCGGTCATTGGCGGCCCCGATTCGAAACGCCCGGGGAGATGTGATGGCGGCGATGAACATCTCATGTCATGCAACCCGTGCCACCGTGAGCCGGATGCGTGAAGAGTTGCTCCCGCGGCTGCTCGACACTGCGGCTGAGGTGAGCGGCAGGGCCACCGCGCTGCGGGTCAGCTAGTTCGCTACCGACCACGAGGGCTGATGCTCGGGGCGTGCAATCACCCGGTGCCGACCACGTCTTCGAAGTCGGACAGCACCCGGTCGATCAACCTTCCATCGAGGTTCAGTGCTTCCGCATCGGGCCCGACATGCGAGGTCATCCGGTCGCCATCGACTTCCAATGTCTCGAGGCCTGTGTTGATGGCCTCCACCGCGGCCCCTGCGGTTTGGAACAACAGCGGTATGGCCAACCATTCCACGTGCCATCCTCCGATCGCCCTGTCGAGCTCGTGGGGGCGCCCTGCGGTGACCATGCCGGCGGCGGCACTACAGGCTTCAGCCGCCGCGATGGCCCGGACGGCATCAATCGGGTTGCGTTTCCCGCCCATGCTCGATGAGCCGCCGGCGCGGACCCGGATCTCCGCGATGTCACTCTGAGCAAGAAGAGCGAGATCGACAGCGATCTTTGCCATGGTGCGCGCGGCCCGTTCGACAGTCGACGCCAGTTCCGAGAGGCGAGATCGGTCCGTGTGCCAGGGAAGAATGGGTGTCCCCAACCCGAGACGCGCGGCGAGGGCGCCCATCATCTCCACTCCCCGATCGTCGTAGGGGGCGAGGTTGCCCACCGGGCCGCCCAGTTGCACGACCAGCTCCGCCCGAGCCCGCCTCAGCGCCGAGATGTGACGCACCGTCGGATCGAGCCAGGACGCCGCTCTCATCCCGAATGTCGTTGGTCGGGCATGCTGAAGAAAGGTGCGGCCGATCTGAGGCTGCCCCCGGAACTCGATGACCATGCTCGCGGCGAGTCGTGCGACCGCGGTGAGCCCGTTGTCGAGGATGTCGAGAGCCTGCCGTGCCTGGAGCATGGTGGCGGTGTCGATCGCGTCCTGGGTGGTCGCTCCATGATGGACCCATTCGGCGTCGGCCTCGGAAAGTCGGCTCCGGATCTCCCTGGTCAGGGGAATCAGCGGTGATCCCTCGGTCCAGGTCGCGGCAAGGACGGCTTTGGGATCGACGATGGGTGTCCGACAGGCCTCGGCGACAGCGTCGGCCGCTTCCGATGGAGCCAGGCCCACATCCGCCAGGGCCAGGGCGAGCGCCGCCTCGAACTGGAGCAATGCGCCGACCCGGCTGGACGCCGAGAACACTGTCGCCATCTCGGCCGTGGTGAATCCAGGGTCAAGCATCTAAGGCCGATTCAACGGGTTGATCCATTGGCGTTCAAAAGTCGAAGAACACGGTCTCATCGTCCCCCTGGAACAGAACATCGAACCGATAGGTGCTGGGCTGACGGTCGTCGATCAGCTCGGCGATGAGGGTATTCCGCCTCTCGGCCGGGATGCTGCGCAGGATGAGATCGTCCGCGTTGGCCTCCTCCTCATCGGAGAAGTAGATCCGGGTGAACACCGGGTTGAGCATGCCACGACCCTGGACGATGAGCGAGATGTGCGGCGCCTGGAACGCCCCTTCGACATCCGGCACCAGACCGGGCTTGACCGTCTCGAAGCGGTACTCGCCGGTTTTGAAGTCGGAGACCGCCCGCCCGAATCCAGTGAACTCCTTGTCGAGCTCCAGGTCCCGGGTGTCGTCGGGATGGTGATAGCGGCCGGCAGGGTTGGCCTGCCAGATCTCGAGGAGGGCGTCCTCGATGTGATTGCGGTTGCCATCGAGCACCTTCCCCTCGATGACGATCGGGTCGCCCGACTGGCCCGGGGAAACGAGGATGTACTCCCCTTCGCCGGATAGCCGAAGCGTGAAATAGGGCCCGACGGTCTGCGACGGGGTCTGTCCGAGCCTTCCGCTCAATGATCGCCCTCGCCGAGTGGGGTTGCCAGCTCGCCGCGGAGGACGATGTCCCAGCGATAACCCAGGGCCCAGTTGGCCTCGGTCACCCCGTGGTCGTAGGCGGCGATGAGCCGATCCCGGGCATGGGGCGGAGCCGAGTTGAAGATCGGATCCAGTGGGATGAGGGGGTCGCCGGGGAAGTACATCTGGGTCACCAGACGCATCCCGAGCGAAGGACCGAGGATCGAGAAGTGGATATGGGCTGGGCGCCATGCATTCGGATGGTTTCCCCAGGGATAAGGGCCGGGTTTGATCGTTGTGAACCGGTATCTACCCGCGTCGTCGGTCAGACACTGACCGACGCCAACAAAGTTGGGGTCGAGTGGCGCGGGAAACTCGGTCTCCCGCCAGTGGGCGTAGCGACCGCTGGCATTGGGCTGCCAGATCTCGAGCACGGTGCCGGGCACGCCCCGCCCTTCCTCGTCGAGCACATGGCCGGTGACAATGATCCGCTCACCGATCGCCGGGCTCCCGGTCCCGGTGTTGGTGGTCAGGTCGGTGTCTTCCTCAGAGATCTCGGCCCACGCCGGCCCCGGGCCGGTCGACTCGGAAAGGGTCTCGACTATCCGAATCAGGTCGTGCGTCGGGCTCCGCTTGATCGTCGACTTGTAGTCGGGATAGGAGAAGGGCGGATGATCGGCATAAGCCTTCGGCCCGTAGTGATGAATCACAGGTTCGGTCATGACGTCTCCTCCGCATAGACCGCTTTGGCCACCTTGAATGCCCTGTTGGCCGCCGGCACCCCGGCGTACACCGCCACGTGGAACAGGACTTCCCTCACGTCGTCTGCCGTGACCCCGGTGTTCATCCCCGCGCGGAGGTGGAGCTCCAACTCGTCGTGGTTGAGTGCTCCGAGGATGGCGATTGTCATCAAGCTCTTCGACTTGTGGTCGAGCCCGGGTCTGGCCCACACCCCCGCCCAGGCCGTCTCGGTGATCCATCTCTGGAAGTCGGCATCGAGATCGGTGGTGGCCGCGATGGCCCGATCGACGTGTTCATCACCGAGCACCGCTCTTCTTACCTTCATGCCTTCTTCATACAAGCCCATCTGTTCATCTCTTCCTTGTTGTTGTTCCCTGTTCAAAGAGGGAGGCCGACATAATTCTCAGCCATCGCTCGTTGTGCGTTCTCGGACCCGAAGAGATACTCCAGCTCCGTGATCTGAAGTCTTCGTTCGAAGTCATCGCTCACCCCGGGGAAGGTGTGGAGCATGTTCGTCATCCACCAGGAGAATCGCACGGCCTTCCACACTCGTCTCAGAGCGGTGTCGGAATAGTCGTCTAGCCCTGTGGCGGAGCCGGTGGCGTAATAGCCGGTCAATGCCTCGGTCAGGTACACGACGTCGGAGATGGCGAGGTTGAGGCCCTTGGCGCCGGTGGGTGGGACGATGTGCGCCGAGTCCCCGGCGAGGAAGAGCCTCCCGTGGCGCAGCGGCTCGGAAACCCAGCTGCGCAGG
>CAZRID010000022.1:13044-17015 GCA_964600055.1 uncultured Acidimicrobiaceae bacterium | reverse complement strand
AGGATGCGATGTGCCATCACCCCGGTGATGGTAGGAATGCCGCCCTTCGCGGACGACACTCCTACACCCGTGACACCGGTGTCATCCACCCATGCCATTTCCCATCATGGAACCGCGCCCCATCATCAGATCGCTGCCGACACCGGGGCTCATCATCATTCCGTGCCCGATGCCACCCATGATGCCTCCATGCATCGGGCCTTCGACGCCATGCATCTGACCGTGCCGTTCGACGGGGTCGGTCGACGCCATCCAATTTTGAAGGGCCGCAGACCCCATCCACTGGCCCATCTCCTCATAGCTCGTGGCGGTGTCGTCGTGGAGAGGGCATTCACCCGGGCTCCATCCCGAGGCGGCTGCCACCTCTGGTTGCCGTGCCGATGCGGCATCGGCACCCGCCTGAGCCATGATCGGCACCGTCACCACCGCGATCACCGCCCCTGCCGTGAGTGTTGTTCTCCACTTCATGTCTCGACTCCTTGTTCTTGTATTTACGTCATCCGCGCGGACGACCATCTCACCGGTCATCCCCAGGTCCTCATGGCCCGGATAGGTGCAGACGATCTCAAACGACCCTGCCTCTCCGGGAACCATTCCCACCGTGGCCTGTTGTCCCGGCGCAGTCGCCACATGGACATCCAGCACGAGGATCGCCATATCGTGAGGTACTGCTCCCTCGTTCACCAACGTCAGATTCACCGGCTCTCCCACCTGCACAACCAACTCGGTGGGGGAGAACCCGAAATCAGTGGCGGTCACCACCAGCACCTGTGCGCCGTCGATAGGTGAGTTCGACCTCGGAGCGCCCGTCCACCAGTCCATGTGGCCGCCTCCGAACATGTGGCCGGGCCACCACCCCTGAGGGTCGGCGATCGTCCCCTGCACGGCCAGGCCGATCATCGACGCCGCGACGAGGATTACACCGGCGACCAGCAGGATGCGGTTCCTCACCTTGTCACCTCACCAGGTCGCGTCGTCGAGCCTCGAACTCCTCGGTGTCAATCTCACCTCGGGCGAAGCGCTCTTCGAGGATCTCCACAGCCCGGTTCCGTGGTTCGGCCTCCCGGCCGCCGGGCTGACGGACCGCCCACACCACCAGCAGGATCACTCCGACCCAGAACAGAGCCATCCACACAAATCCGAATCCGCCTGCACCCCACATCATGGAAAGTTCCTTTACGTTGACTCACCCACAGTCAACGACCGTCAGATCAAGCCACCCGCGTTGGCCGCATCAAGCTCCCGTAAAGGCTGTTGGAGGCTCGCTTCCCGACTGCACCGGCCGGGCGACCCGTCATGGCCGCTCCGGTCCTCGAGAAGATGGCGCGCGGTGCGGGGCTACCCTCGAATCTTGCAGTGACCGCTCGGATTCCCCAATCGCGGCCTGTGCGCCCGACGGCGCCAAAGAGACGACGTCGCAACGCTCCACACCCGTTGGTTGGCGGCGTTGTCACTACTGGTGGCCGCCTGCGGCAGCCAGACCGACGACATCGAAATTCCACCCCAGGACCCCGAGTTCGTCGCGGCTGGCGCCGAGCTCTATGTCGCCCATTGCGCCGAATGCCACGGCACCGATCTCCGTGGCACCGACAAGGGACCCTCCCACCTCTCCATCGTCTACGAACCAAACCATCACGCAGACGGCGCCTTCCTGTTCGCCGTTCAGCGAGGATCCCAATCCCACCATTGGAGTCTTGGCGACATGCCGCCAGTCGAAGGTCTCAGCGCCGACAACGTCGACGCCATCGTCGCCTTGTCAGGGAGACCCAGCGCCTCGAAGGGTTCGAGCCCTACCCGCCGTGAGTGGCATTCTCGACGTGTCTGATTTCTCCTGTTCGACCAGTGGTTCGGTTAGGCGGCGCAGCAGGAGAGGTGTTTGACGTCTTTGCGGAATGCTTGGGCGGCGAGTTTGAGTCCTTCGGCCATGGTGAGGTAGGGGTGGAAGGCGTCGGCGATGTCGTCGACGGTGGCCCGATATTTGAGGGCCATGATCGCCGCCTGGATGACGTCGCCGGCGCCGTCGGCGAGGATGTGGGCACCGAGTAGGCGTCCGTCGTTTTCGTCGGCAACCAGTTTGATCAGCCCGGTGGTGGCGTGGTCGACCAGGGCTCGGGGTACGGCTTCGATGGGTAGGAGGGAGGTGGTGACGTGGTGGCCGGCGTCGCGGGCTTGGGTTTCGGTGAGCCCGACTGAGGCGATAGTTGGTGTGGTGAAGGTGACCCGGGGCATGGTGGACAGGTCGATGCTCCGCCCGGTGCCGCGCAAAGCGTGCTCGGCGGCGATGTTGCCGGATCGTGCGGCGACGTAGACGAACTGGGGGAGGGTGGTGACGTCACCGGCAGCGAAGATCAGAGGGTTGGAGGTGGCCATGTGGTCGTCGACCACGATGTGGCCGTGGGCGTCGGCGTCGACTCCGGCTTGGTCGAGCCCAAGCCCATCGGAGCGGGCGCGTCGCCCGGTGGCAACGAGAAGCTGATCGGCTTCGATTCGCCGGGGGTCACCGTCGATGTTGAGGTCGAGCCAGCGACGGCCGCCGGATCGTCCGGTCTTTGTGATCGTGGCGGAGGTGAGCACCCGGGCTCCAAGGGATTCGAGGTGGCTGGTGAGGACGGCTGAGATCTCGGGCTCTTCGAAGGGGGCGATCCTGTCGAGCGCCTCGATGAAGGTGACCCGGCTTCCCAGATGCAGGAAGAGTTGGCCGAGTTCGAGGCCGATGGCGTTGGCGCCGACCACGATCAGCTCTCCGGGCAGCTCGTCGAGTTCGAGGGCGGTGGTGGCGGTGAGGTATCCGGTGTCGTCGAGCCCTTCGATGGGTGGTGCCCATGGTTCGGCGCCGGTGGCGATCAGGAAGCGGCCGGCTCGTACCGGCCGGCCGTCGACTTCGACGGCGTCCGGTCCGGTGAACGTTGCTTCGCCGCGGATCACCTCGAATCCGTAGACCTCGACCAATTCCTCGTACCTGTCCTGCCGCATGGACGCCACCAGCTCGTCTTTCTCGGCGACCAGGGCGGGGAGGTCGACGGTCCCGGCTGAGGTGGGGACTCCGGCGAAGGGGGAGTGACCGGCGCGGTGATAGTGCTCGGCTGCTCGCAGCAGGGTCTTGGAGGGAATACAGCCGATGTTGACGCAGGTGCCACCCAGAATGTCCCGCTCCACCATCGCCACCCGGGCGCCGAACTCGGAGGCCTTGATGGCAGCGGCGAACGCGGCCGAGCCCGATCCCAGGATCAGCAGGTCAAAGTCTTCATCTGCCGGGCCTGACGCCTCCAACTCCGCAGCGGCCTTCTCGGCGGTGAATCCGGAGGTAGGTAGGCCCACCGCCGAACCCCGTTGCCAATTTTCGTCGGGGTTGTCGATGCCGGCCCGGGTCAGGGCTCTGCCCGCTGTGATCTCGCAGTGGTCACAGGTCATCCCCTCCACGGAGAGGAGGATCTGCCCGGTCGATGTTTCTTCGGGATCTTTCTTCATAACGACAACCTACACCTTGAAGTGCACTTGAAGGTCAAGTGGTATTGTGAGAAACATGCGAATAGGTGAGATCGCAACCAGGGTGGGGGTTGCCACCTCGACCATACGGTTCTACGAAGAGTCGGGTTTGATACCGGAACCAGAAAGAACCCCGTCCGGATACCGGGACTACGACCCCGCCGTCGCAGACCGGCTGGCGTTCATCCGAGCCGGTCAGGCCGTCGGGTTGACCCTGGGGGAGCTGCGGGACGTGCTCGAGATCCGAGATCGAGGGGAGGCACCCTGCCGCCACGTCACCACCCTGATCAACACCCGCATCGACGACATCGACCGCCGCATCGATGACCTGCACAGGGTGCGGCGGGACCTCGTGGCCCTGGCTGGTGACGCCGCCACATTCGACCCCGCCGAGTGCTCACCGGAGAGTGTCTGCCGAATCCTCACCGGGCCGAAGTGAGGGCCGGTCGTAACGAGCAGTCGTTGTGGAGCGAACCCCCGCCCAC
>CAZRID010000022.1:0-12944 GCA_964600055.1 uncultured Acidimicrobiaceae bacterium | reverse complement strand
ACGAAGCCAATCGAAGAACACCGGGTACTGGCCAACGTCTTCGATGAACCCATCACTGATCGGGATGTTGGGAACAAACAGCGCCCTGTGAAGTCTCGCCGTCCAGGTTGTCTCGGGCCTCCATGAATACGGGCGTGGCAACCCCGGTGTCCCTGTTGAGCAGGATCGCCAGCGCCGCCATCGCGAACACGGTCAGGGCCAGGGCGGACACCAGTCGAGACCTTCGGCCGACAACCTCTTCCTTCACCCCGTCGGTGGTCACGTCACCATCACCTGGAACGATAGGTGCGAAACACTCCCGACCTCACACCCCTTCCAACCGACCCTTCGCCTCCGTACGTTCGAGATCATGTATGCAGCCACGACTTCGGTGGCGCTCGTGGGGGGAGAGGCACGACCGGTGGAGGTCCAGGCTCACGTCGGGCGTCAGACTGAGGCTTTCAAGCTTTCTGGGTTGCCTGATACCGCGGTTCGGGAGGCTAAGGACCGGGTACGGGCTGCGGTGATCTCGTCGGGGATTCGTTTCCCTAACCGGACTGTCACGGTCAACCTGGCACCGGCGGACCTGCCGAAAGGGGGCACCGACTACGACTTGCCGATCGCCCTCGGCATCCTGGCCGCCAGCCGGGAGATCCCGAACCTGCGACGGGCGGTGGTCGTGGGGGAGTTGTCCCTCGACGGCGCGGTCCGTGCCGGGGCCAACGCCCTCGGCGCCGGTGTGCTCAGCGCCCGACACCAAGTCCCCTGTCTGGTCGCCTCGTCGGCGGCCGGGGAGGCGGCTTCGATACCCGGGGCCAGGGCGTATGGGGTGAGCAGTCTTGCCGAAGCGGTTGAGCTCCTCCGGGACGGTCTGGATGCGAGGGAACCGGCCCGCCCTTGGGAGCCGGCGGCGAGGGAGCCAGGGCCCGACCTGGCCGACATCAAGGGCCAGACCATGGCGAGGCGAGCCCTCGAGGTGGCAGCAGCAGGTGGTCATCATCTGTTGTTGCATGGCCCACCCGGCTCGGGTAAGACCATGCTCGCCCGTCGCATGATCGGGATCCTGCCCCGACTCGAGATCACCGAAGCCATCGAGACGGCGATGTTGTGGGCGGCTGCCGGCCGGAGGCGTGGTCTCGACACCGCGCCTCCCTTCCGCTCCCCACATCACACGGCATCCAAGGCGGCCCTGGTCGGAGGGGGAAGTGGCAACCCGGTTCCGGGCGAGGCCTCGTTGGCGCAGGCGAGGGTATCTAAATGTCCCAAGAGAGTGCGCCCCCATTCCTCTTGGACGCCTCGGGCGCATACGCGTTCCCGGGCGATGATCAAGAGATCGGGATCAAGGCTCCGCGGGTAGGACTCGAACCTGCAACCAATGGATTAAGACACCCGTCGCACCCTGAGCGACCGACAAACATCCGGATGAAGCCCCGAGTCGCGCGTGAAGCAACGAGAGCCGACCTACACGTTCAGGTCGACGTAGACAGCGGCGTGATCTGACGCCTGCTGGTTCCCGTTCTCGATCTCTAGATAGGTCTCCCAGGCAGTGGGGCTCGTTCGCCGTCCGGACTCAGCAAGATCGCTGACTTCTGCCCCCGGAGGAGGTCACGACGATGCGACTCGACGGACGGACCTGCTGAGACGGATGCGAAGCCGACGTACTCTGGTGGGACTGTAGAAGTCTGTCAGTGGTGGCCGGTACGGTCCTCTTAGTGAATAACGGGGAGCGCAACTCCGGCAGCGGGTACGTCCGGCTCATAAGGCAAAGTGGACGGCCAACCAATCCGAATTGGTTCGGTCTATTCAACACAGGGAACAAGAAGCGGCGCCTAAGCCGAGTATCAGGCCGGGCCGTCGTCGACAGCCTGCCGCCTAGTTGACACCAAGATCTTGAGCGGAGTTGAGATGCCCATGGCCGACCGAGTCCAAGGAGGGCTACCGGACGGATGGAATCCTCGCAGCTGAATCTCGTGCGACGGCTAGTCCGGTTTTTCCTCCCTCTATCTCTCTTCCTGGCAATCGGCGCTACTCCTCTCGTTGGCTGGTAGGTGGTTCGTCATTCGGCTGTCAGGGTGGTTGACAGTGAAATTGGAGGGATGCGAAAAGGCGAAGGTGGCACTACGGACCGTGACTGGGTCCCGGAAGATTGCTATGGAACAGTCGCAACTCCACGTTGATGGCGGCCGTCGGCCCTGAATTCGTAAGTCTGAATTGAGCCTTCGGCGGGTCGCCACCTCGGAACACGGTGCGACGGGCTGAGAGTTTCGGCGTCTCGGCGATGGCGCGTTCTCGTTCCATCCGCCGACGGGTCTCAGCTTTCGCCTGAGGTGCGCATGGTGTCGAGCACCCGCAGGAGCTCCATGGGCAGGGGGAAAATCAGGGTGGAATTCTGTTCGGCGGCAACCTCGGTCATGGCCTGCAGCATCCGCAGCTGCATCGCCGCCGGGCGGTCCTCGAGCAGGCGGGCCGCCTCGGCCAGGTTCCCGGCTGCTTCCTTCTCACCCAGGGCGTGGATCACCTTGGCCCGTCGTTCGCGCTCCGCCTCGGCTTGACGGGCCATGGCCCGTCTCATCGAGTCGGGCAGCTCAACGTCCTTGACCTCGACCAGACTCACCTTCACCCCCCAGGCGTCGGTCAGACTGTCGATTATCTGCTGCAGCCGCCGGTTGATCTCGTCACGGTTGATCAACAGCTCATCGAGGTCGGCCTGGCCGATGATGGAACGCAAGCTGGTTTGGGCCACCTGGGAGGTCCCGAATCGAAAGTCCTCGATCTCGAGGATTGCCCTGTTGGGGTCGACCACCCGGTAGTAGGTGACCGCGTTCACCCGAACCGTCACGTTGTCCCTGGTGATGATGTCCTGGGGTGGGATGTCCTGGGTCACCGTGCGCAGACTGACACGGAGCAGCCGGTCGACGATGGGAATGATGAAGATCAGACCCGGGCCTCTCGGCTCGCCGGTCACCCGGCCCAGACGGAACAGGACGCCCCGCTGGTATTCGGGGAGGATCTTGATCGATGCCCGCAGAATGGTGATGAGGAGAACGGCCGCGATGGCTAGGCCGATGGCAGTCTCAGTGTTCATGGTCAACTCCGATCGGCTCGACAATCAGTTCGAGGCCCTCGATGCCGACTATACGGACTTGCTCACCGGGCGCCAGCTCGCCGGTTGAGGACCGGACGGACCACCAGGCGCCGTCCAAGAAGACGGACCCGCTCTGGCCTTCCGCATTGACAACCGCACCGGCTTTGCCGATGAGGGTGCCGGTGCCGGTGGTGGAGGGCTGGAGTCGGGCCTTCAGGGCGGCTCGCCCGGCGATGGTGGTGGCGGCTCCCATGACCAGCGCGGTCGGCCACAGCACCGGTTGGCTGACCTGAAGCTGGCCTTCGAAGAGGAAGACCCCGGCGAGGAGCAAGGCGATGGTCCCGCCCGCGGCGAGCACACCCACCCCCGGGACGAAGATCTCCCCGATGAAGAGGGCGATGGCCAGGACGAGGAGGGCGAGACCGGCCGTTGTAACCGGGAGCACGCTGAGAGCGAAGAAACCGAGCAGCAGGAGGATGACTCCGGCGATGCCGGCGAACCCCAAGCCCGGGTTTGCCGCCTCGTAGATCACGGCCAGGGTTCCTATGGACAAAAAGAGAAGGGCCAGGTTGGGGTCGGCGATCTGGGCCAGGATGCGTCGGAAGGTGGACATTTCGTAGAGCTGAGGGACGATCCCGGCCGTGGCCAGGGTCACTTCCTCACCGAGCACCTCGACCGTCATCCCGTCGATGGCGGAGAGAAGGTCGTCGAGGTCGTCTGCCACCACGTCGACCACCCCATCCTCCACGGCCTGGTTGGCGGTGATCGATGTGCCGTCGCGGACCGCCGACTCGGCGAAGTCGACGCTGCGGCCCCGGCGTTCGGCAACGGATATGGCGAAGGCAGATGCGTCGTTGATGATCTTGTCGGTGATCTCCCCGCCCTGGAGATCCACGGGGGTGGCGGCGCCGATCGAGGTGGCCGGTGCCATCGCCGCGACATGGGCGGCCATGGTAATGAAGGTGCCGGCGGAGGCGGCACGGGCCCCCTCCGGCTCGACGTAGACCACCACCGGGACCGAGGCGTTGAGGAAGGTTTGGACGATGTCACGCATCGAGGTGTCGAGACCGCCCGGGGTGTCCAGGGTGACCACCAGGACGGCGTCATCCTCCAGTGCCTGTTCCACCGCCGCCGCCAGGTGGTCGGCAATCACCGGTGTGATCGGGCCGTCGACAGCGGTGACCAGCACCCCCGACGTAGTCTGGGCCAGGACCGGGGCGATCAACGCCGCAACCAGAACTGCTCCGGCGATCAGGCCGCCAGCGGCGCGCCGTAGCCTTGTGATGGGTTGATTATCGCGCGTTGGCCTGGATGTGGGGGTGCGGGTCTAACCGGTGTGGCCCAGGCACAGTCGGTCAAGACGGGCGACCTGAGTCTGGGATTTGCATTTCCATGTCGCCATCGACGGCCATCACGAACACGATGATGGGACCCCATCGATGATTAGGCCGGACCCCGAAGTCCCTCCCACGGAAGAAGTCGTCGGTTCAAAACCAGTACGGAACGCGGCTGATCGTCTCCTGCGCAATGTCGGGATCCACACCTATAACGACGAGGTCCGCGACCTCACGCTCGGATGGCCAGGCCGCGGCAGTTTGGCCTACAGGGGTCATCTCGTCTCCCGGGGCGTCTATACGGTTCCGGCGAGACACCTACCAACCAGTGCCACCCCGCCGCGTGTTCGAGGTCCACCCTACTGGCGGGCTAGCCGATTCCGGTCCAGGTGATCGTGGATCACGATTCGGGCTCTCCTGCCGGCAACCCGCCCATAACAGCGACGAAGCCCCATCCAATCAGCCGTCACGATCCGCACATGACCGGCAATCGGCGCTACCCCTCTCGTTGGCTGGTAGGTGGTTCGTCATTCGGTTGACAGGGTGGTTGACAGTGAAATTGGAGGGATGCGAAAAATAACGGGCGGCACTGGCGGCGTGACCCGACCACGGTGTTGCGTTCACTCCCTGAGACCACAGCCGTTATGGGCGGACCGCACATACCCAGCTTGATGTATGGCCCTGGGGGGCTGGGTTCTTTCGACAGCTGCGGCAACCGCACGGCGAACGGCGACGG
Source organism: uncultured Acidimicrobiaceae bacterium (assembly GCA_964600055.1). Classification (GTDB taxonomy): domain Bacteria; phylum Actinomycetota; class Acidimicrobiia; order Spongiisociales; family ZC4RG35; genus JARDZU01. Next base: position 7,810 of record CAZRID010000022.1, on the reverse strand, counting down.
CGCTACCCAAACACCGAGATCGAACATCCAGCCGCTGTTTATGGCGAGGAGAGCGTGTCGACAGCGGGCGCGGTCTCCGCCGTTTTTGGCCAGGCCTTGCGCCCCTCGTTGAACGCGGCGATGGCGACGATCAGGGCGGCGGACGGATCCGCCCACCACCAGCCGAGCCCGGCGTTGAGGGCCAGACCCAGCATCGTTCCGGCAGAGAGGATGCCGTCAAGGTAAGTCATCGTCGCCTCGGATCTGAGTGTCGATGAGTCCATCGCATCGGCGATGCGCCGCTTTGCGATCGATAGGCCAAACATCACCACCGCGGTCAGGCCCAGATAGATGATCCCTGGGATCGATTCATCGGCGCGTCGACCGGTGAGAAGATCACGCACGCCTCCGATGCCGAGGATCACGGCCAGAGCGATAAACGCGACCGCTATCAGCCGGAGCGCTAGCCGTTCACGATCGGGATAGTCCTCTCCTTTGAGGTGCCAGACGACAACCAGCGAAGCGAAGATCTCGATCAGAGAATCTGTGCCAAATCCGATCAGAGCAAGCGAACCGGCGGCAATGCCCAGGCCAATGGTGAAGACAGCCTCTCCGCCGTTCCACACAATGGTCCCGTACTCCAGACGAAGCGCCTTTCGGAGAAGCGAGTCGGGGTGGGACTCCATCGGGCGGCAGTGTCGCACGCTCCGGCCGTGACAGTGACACCTTCCATCCGACGACCCTCCGTAGCCCTCCCGGGGAGCCGATCGGGTGAACTCGCCAGAAGCCACTGTCCCGACGCGATCCGGCAATTCTCCAGGCCGCTCATAACCGGCGCCGGCATCTCCAAATCGTCGGTCAGCCACCCCCGGATCGTCTCGGCCCACCGGCCCAACGCCGGGGCCTCCCGCACCGGTGCCTTCCCAACAGGCGGCACCGCGTTCCCGATCGCCTGACGTACCGTCCGCCAATGCACACGATGCACCTTGACATAAGAGGTTCATTCGGCGCTCCTCGTCGCGCCTGCTGACGGTGTTTGTTCCGGACTTGTTTGTTCCGGACTGAGGGGACACCGGGTTGACAGGGTGGTTGACACTGAAATTGGAGGGGTACGAAAAGTGACGGGTGGCTCTGGCGGCGTGAGCCCGGCCGCAGCAGTGTACGCCTCCCGAGCCGAGCGCAAAGTGCCGATAGCGCGCAGTCCGTCGATGTGTGTTCTTGGCCCATAGCAGATGATCGGTTCGTGCTCGAGGAGGGCACCGAACGGGTTAGGGCGGCTGGCGCGCCTGGCCAACGAACCGGCCGCAGCGCTCTACGACGCCGGCGAGGATGCCGCCGAGTCGGTGAACATCGCCAAGCTCGCCTCAGCAGACGCCTCGCTGCTTGCCCTCGACCAGGCCATTCAGACCCGCGGCCGCAGCGGCTTCACCTCGGAGGGTAGGCCTTGCCGACCTGTGATTCGTCGCCCGGGCGCTGCGGACCGTCCCGGTCAGCAGAGAGATGATCCTTAACCACATCGCACAGCATTCCCTTGGGGCTGCCGCCGTCGTATTGACCCGACGGGTCGGCTCATCAGTGCGCACGGCTCGGCCAGGCTTCGGGCATGGTCGGATTCTGGGCTACCCGACGACGACGTTCCTCTCATGGAGGATCCGACCGAGCTCGTCGAGAACTGCGGCGGACAGGCCTGCGGCTTGTGCCAGCTCGCTGTACAGCCTCCCCTGAATCCGATCCCGCAGTTCGATACCGGCCGGGGTGAGTACCAGGTTCTTGACTCGCCGGTCGTCGGCATCAACCTCTCGTTCCACGAGTCCCTGATCTTCGAGCCTGTCGATGATGCCGGTCACGTTTGAGCGGTCGCAAGAGAGCGCCCCGGCCAGCTGGTACATCGGGATGGGGTCCTCAAGCTCGAGAAGGGCTGATGCTTGTGCTGGGGACAGGTCGGCTTCTGAGGCGACGGTCTCGAAGTGGGCGCGGATGCGATCGACGAGCGCGAAGAGAAACTCAACGGTCTCTCGCCTTGGGTCGGATCTAGGTGGTGTGACAGAAGCCATGGGCCGGGAAAGATGTTACATTGACATGATCATGGAGCACCTCAACCATAGAGGTAGCCATCGTTCTGGGTGAAGATTGGAGGTCATGGAGATGACAGATTCAGCAACGACTGCGGTCCGTCCCAGGGCAGGAACCTGGGAGTTGGAACCAACGCACACCACGGTTGGGTTCATCGGACGACACCTCGGTCTCTCCCGAGTTCGGGGCCGGTTGACCGACGTTCGGGCCACCATCGAGGTCGGGGAGAACCTGGAGGCGTCATCGGCAGAGCTGTGGATCGAGGCCGCCAGTCTCGACACGGGGCGTCAAGATGCGTGACGACCATCTCCGCTCCCCCGACTTCCTCTACGTCGAACAATTCCCGCAGATCCACTTCGTGTCAACGAAGGTGCGCAGCGTCGCGACGCTATGTGGGAGGTGGACGGCGAGCTCACCATCCGCGACGTCACCCGGTCGGTGACCCTGCAGGTGGAGGTGACCGGGGTGATCGACGATCAGATGTTCCAAACGCAGCGGGCCGGTTTTGTGGCAACTACCGAGATCACTCGGGAGGACTACGACATGCATTGGAACATGCCGCTCGGGATAGGTGGCCTGGTGGCCAGCCGAGCCAAGATCGAGATCGAGGCCGAAGCGCTGCTCACCCCTTACGTCAATCCGATGGCTGGAACGGACAGCTCCACCTGACATATCTCGCCCGCTGACGGGTGGAGAAGGCGGGTCGCTGAACACCCGCTCCATGCTTGAGACTTGCGATGTTCGCCGTCACAGGCGAGATCGACGATCCTCGAGGGCGCGGAATCGTTCCGCCTCCCGGGTAATGAGCGTGCCCCATGGCCCAATCGAGCGGCGGCTTCGTTGATGGTCACGACGCTGGTGTCCCGGTGGATATGCCGCGAGTCAGCAGGTCGAGTGCCTCATCGAGCTCTGCGGGGTTGGGATGTTTGGGTGCGCCGAGGTTGGTCCGGCCCTCGCGAAGCAGTCTCGCTGGCTCAAGCGAACGTTGAGAAGGTCGTGAAGCCACCTACCAGTCCAACTGCGATTGGGGTCGATACAGAAACGGGCCATCGGCTAAGACCCCACGAAAACACAAAACCCAGGGCGAGTGAGCCAATGATGTTGACCGACAGGGTGCCCCAGGGAAACCGGGCACCGCTGAAAGCGAGCGCCACCGCGTACCTAACGACCGAACCAATGGCTCCAGCTACGCCTACCCATACGAACCGCATTCTGCCCTCATTCCTGCTGTTGCGTTTGCCGCGGTAGGAGCTATCAGCAGGTCGAGCTGCGGTTCCGGTAGGCGAGCCCCATCGCCGGGAGCGAGGATAGTCAGAGTCGGGAACGGGGGATCTCCACAACGCCGGTCGAGCATGGAGGTCGAGTGAAACTCGCCGAATGAATAGTCGAACCCAAGTTTCGTGTCGGGCGGTTCAACTAGACAGTCAGGCTCGTTGGCATAGGAATCTCGGCGTTTGCCCGACAGAGCCTGGGGTGAGTTCTCTGCCTATATGTCCCAGGTCTAAAAGAGCCCGAGATTTGGCAACCTTTGCCACGGTCTTAGAGGGCCGACGACCTCGGGGAGCTTTTCTTGAGGCGACACTGTCCAACCGCCGCGATCTCCTACCGAATAGTTGAACCGCGGTTTCGCGGTCACCTATGAAAGGGAGGCATCCAAATGTGGATGGTCGATAGCAATGGAAACGTCTGGAAGGTTCGGTACAGACCCCTGGAATACGGATCCGAAGACGGGCAGTCGGATTCCGACAACCCGGAAGAGACGAATTCGGCACAGCAAGGCGGGACGATTCGCAACGAAACTTTCTTGGCCACACCCCGTGGTAGTCACGTTCAGGCAGATGAGCCTTGACGATGCGGAGAACGCGGCTGCCTTGTTGAATGCGTCCCCACGCTTCCCGTAACCGCACCGTTGCAAGCACGGTTCCACAGATGCGGCCCTTGAAGGGTTGGATGATGTCAACGATCAACTTGACGATCGAGGTCGGGGTGAACAACAGGAAAACGAGGATCGGGACCTGGGTTTTGTAAGGGAGGCGGAGCACCAGTTCATCCGCACACCTTGTCCTAGGCGTTCGAGCGGCTGGTCGCGAAGTTCGACGTGCCCCGGATTCGCCTCCAGGACCTCCGACACACTCATGCCACTCTCGCCCTGAGGGCCGGCATCCCGGTGAAGGTTGTCAGCGAGCGGCTGGGTCACAAGGATCCGGCGTTCACGCTGAAGTAGTACGCCTATGTGATCCCTTGGGATGCAGGCAGAAGCGGCCGAAATCGCAGAGCGTCTAGTTGGGGGCGCCGGGGGTGAACTCAGGAGCCCAGCGGAAGAATCTTCAGAGAATTGAGAGGGGTTCACTATCCAAGTACCTCAATCTCCTACGGAAGGGGTGAAGGCCAGCAAATCGCGGGCCTCTCTGATTCCAGAGGAGGACGATATGAAGGATAAGACGTCAAACGTGACGACCGAGCGGCAGCGGGAGGCGCGACGCGAGAACGGCCACAATAGGGGTGGGCCGAGCACAGACGCAGGCAAGGAACGAAGCTCGGCGAATGCCGTTAAGCACGGCTACTGGGCCAGGAAGATTCAGGTGATCGATCGGGGCCCACTCCGCGAGGATCCCGCCGAGCTACAGGAGTTCATCGAGGCTGTCTGCCATGACCTGAACCCGGAGGACAGGTTCCTTCTACGTCAGTCGGCCTTGGACGTGGCTGACAAAGGGTGGCGGCTCACTCGAGTTCAACGATGGGAGGCGTATGGCTACTCAGCCCCAGGGTCGGCCACCCCGCTCTCAGAGAAGGCCGAGTGGCTCTGCTTCCTAGCTCAGGAGGACCGAAAGGCAGCAGACATCTTGCGGCGCCTCCCAGACCCCGCAATGACAGCCGAGGAGCTCTTTGGCGGCCTCTGCAAGCTGGGGTTCCTACTCGACGTCTCAGAGGAGTCACTGGAGGAACTGGATGAGGAGGATGCCCCTGCCCTGCTCGAATGGTTGACCGCTCTGATCGAGGACAACTTGCCAAGCGCAGAGGATGCCGCCCGGATCCTCGACGACCGGGCCGATGAGCGCGAAGATGAGGCGCGCGGCCATCGCGAAGCAGAACGACCAGGGGTGGTTCGCCAGGAACTCGATGGGACATTCTCGGCTAATGCTGACCGTCTCGTCGAGCGTGCGGGCCGGGAGTACGACCGCAGCCTCAAGAGGTACTGGTTGCTCCGCGAGACGCTGGAACGCCAGCCATGTCAGCAGACAGTCGATCCCGGGCAAGCAGAACAACCTGTCGAGGAGCAGTCGCCACCCGACAGGAACGAACCCTCCGACGAACCGGATGCGGAGCACGGTCAAGTGCAAGGTTCGAGTGACGCGAGGAGCGACAATCCGTTCGAGGCTCTCCTGCACGAGTTGCTGGAACCGGAATTACAATAACGCGAAACGAACCTACGGTCCCGAACGGGCAGGTTTGACACTGGTTTGGCACCAGTCCAAAACGCACCAGGACCCCTCGCGCAGAGGGGTCCTGATCTGCGGTTATCTCGTATCGGGGCGGGATTTGAACCCGCGACCTTTGGCCTATGACAACGGATTGACCGGCTCAAGGAAAAACGAACCCAACGATTCAGGCAGGCCCATAGAGGGGCCATCAACTCGGACTTCCCGTTCTGACCTACGCCCTGGCGCGTTCCAAGAGTCAATGACTCGCGTTCCGGACCTCATTCACGCCTCCGGCGAAGCCCTGATCAGGGGCCTGTTCCGAGGTTTCCAACCAATCCCACGAGGGCATGATGGGTTGAAAACGCGGTTGGAAACCCGGCGCGGTTCGCCGCGTGCTCTATTAGTCGAGAGTAATCCGAGTGTGACTCGTGCAACGATGCTCCCGATACTGTGAGTAAGCCGTCCGGGCCATGGTTGGGAGGTCGCCGTTACGCCGGGGGTGGTCGGCTTTCTAGCCTGTGTGTCGGAGCGAGGGTGTGTCGGAACGACTCCGATGCATGAAGACGGATTCGGTTTGGGAGTTCCGGTATGCCTGCCAGGCGAGCATAGACAGGTGGTTCTTTTTGAAACCGTAGTGGTGGAGTCGTTCTCTTGGATGGTGGTCGTCGATAGATCGGTTGGCTGATTCTGCGGAGGCTCGGAGTGGTTTCTGCACGGCTTCGAACAGCGGGTCATTTTCGGGGAAGGCTCTGAGGTGTTCGGGTCGGTGTAGCCGGTGAGTCGGTCTTCGCTGGTCTGGTCGAGTCGGATCCTGACATACCCGTTGGTCGCTCCGTTGGTGGTGACGTCGTATTCGGCGGAGAGTCGGATGGTGCCGTCGCTCTTGTTGGTTCGTTTGTTGATTCGTGTGCGTTTGAGTGGTTGGAGGATCGGGCTGCCTTCCACGTTTTAGGTCCGCACGTGGGGTGCGCCTCCGACGAGGTGTATTTCGATGGGTCGTGGGGGGCCGGTCTTTGGATGGTGGGTTTCGTAGCCGTGGTACCGGTCGGCGGGTTGACCTCTGGTCTTGTGGACTCCGACTAGTCCGATGTGCCCGGCTTTGAGGAGTCTGTCGAGGTTGGACTCCGCGTAGGGCCCGGTCGTAGGCGTATCCGACCAGTCCTGGCAAATGTTCGGCGGCGTTGAGGTATCGGTCGACCACGAGGTGTCCTTCGCTCGGGCCATCCGGGGTGATTGGGCCGATGGCGAGGATGACTTGTTTGTTTCTCTCGGCTCCTCGGAGATGGGTAAAGGCGAAGGGGATTCCGGGGACGACGCTTCCACCGCCGGTTGTGTGTAATCCGATGTCTGGGTCGTGGCGGTGTCTGATGATTTCGCCAGTTTTTGTCGACTGTGGTCACTTGAGTTGGTAGGTATCTGCTGCGGGCGGTCATTACAGTCACGTCCCCGAAACCAACCCGTTCGGGTATGGGCGTGTTCAGCGAGCCGGGGGATTGCTCGACTCCCAGTTCGAGCGCAGGTGCGAATTGGTGCGATCGCTCCTGGATGGCAACCTCGATTGTTCGAATGTTTCCCGACAGATGGTGCTTCAGCGCGTAGTTGAATTGATTGCGTGTTGGCGGGTCCATTGGTGGGATCAGATCCGGTCTGTCCTCAGTGAATTCTCTGACGGCTGCAGTTCGGATCTGGGTCCATGGTCCGTGGGTTCGGTCTTGGAGAGCTCCTTCGACTTTTCGGCTCGACCCGTATTCGTGGATTAGGGCCATCCACGGGAAGTACACCTACAACGGGTGGGTGTTTGGCCGCCCGTCGTTGCCTGTCGTGTAGTCGATATGTCTAGCGGCAGCCCATACGTAGGGGTTGTCGACGGCGAGTGCACGTCGGGCGTCTCCGCTCAGACGGTTGTAGCAGACGGGCTGGGCGGATTGACGAGTCACATGGTGTTTGACGCCCGCAGCACACCGACACTATACATTCTACAAATATACGATATCGAGCTGGGAGAGCGCAGTGGCTGAGTATCGGTTGGATGCGACAAACGACACCACGGTGGTAGGAGTCTTCGACAAGGCTCGGCATCCTGTGATGAACATCGAATCCGGTGACACGGTCGACATCGAGACCAACACCCATTGGGGCAATGTCATCTTCCCTGAGACCACGCTTGAAGACATTATTCGTCTCCGCACCGAGGGAGACCCGGACGTGGGACCCCACACCCTCACAGGACCGGTCGAGGTCACCGGCGCCAAAGCGGGCCAAATCCTCAAAGTCGAGATCCTTGAACTGGTTCCACGCACCCACGGGTTCAACCTCTTCTATCCAGGGGCGTTCGG
>CAZRID010000021.1:0-17272 GCA_964600055.1 uncultured Acidimicrobiaceae bacterium | reverse complement strand
GAGATTCCAGGGGCAAAGGTCGACACGATGACCTGATCGAAGTGGTCGTTAGCAAGCGCATCCATGATTGCCTGGTAGGGATCGGCGTCGCCGACCCGGGCATCGATGACTCTCACCCCGAGATCCTCGAGTCGAAGTCGGGTGGTGCGGGCCCGTTCGGCCGCGACCGCACGAGACTCACCCTGAGTCCAGGAGGCGAGGTGCCGTACCGGGGTGGCGGGGACGAGAAGCACGAACTCGGTGGCGGATTCCCGATCGGCCGCGGCGCGAATGGCGTCCACGAACTCTCGGGCTTCAGCCGTCTGATGGGCAACAGCGAGAAATCGAGTCACGTCCACCCCGATCCGATCCTGTCACCGTCGCGTCCCAACCGCTGGCTGTCAAGGGTCGACGAGAGGTGGCTTCTACCGGCCCTCGGTGCCTACGGCGGCAACCGCCTCCATCACCTCTTCGAACTCGGGGAGGGTCAGGGCGTCGTCGCTGGACCAGTTATACGAGATGCGGCCGTCACCGTCGATCACGAACACCGAGCGTTTGGCAAGACCTTTGTGGCCCTTCCACGAGTCGTAACGAACGCCATAGGCGGCGCAGGTCGTCCCCTCCCAGTCGCTCAGGAGCGGAAAGTCGATGCCCAGCTTGTCGGCGAAGGCCATCTGGGCAAAGGTCGGCGTCACGGCAATCGCCACCAGCTCCACCCCCATGCTTCTGATCTCACCGATCCGTGCCCCGAACTGGGACAGCTCGTGACTTCAGACGTCGCCGAAGTCGAAGACGTAGAAAGCAACGACAACGGGCCCATTCTCGAGGAGGTCGTCGAGGTTGACCGATTCCTTGAACGTGCGTCGCAGGTCGAATCTCGGTGCTTTGGCACCTACCGGCAGAGGATGTCCTCCATCATTCACATCCGGATTATTGCAGCAGGACCCCGGTCACGAGGTGACGACGCTGGGACGGATGGGCTGTATACGAGATGGCTGGCTGGATGGATGTGTCTCTCCCCGCAGGGGGAGGGGGGATCTCCGGCAACGCGTCACGCCGATGTCCCCCTCCGGCCCTGACGGGCCACCTCCCCCTCCGGGGGAGGAAACGACGGGTCATATTCGTGGCGGTGAAAGTGCACAACCGGAAATTTCCTCGAGATAGTGGCTGATTCGCACCCCCATCTATATCACGCATTGTATAGGATCCCGGGCCTGTGAATGTATACCACCCGTGAGACCGGCCAGACCGATGAGTGTGACGGTCAGGTCCGGGACCGCCGGCCAAACCGCCACCGCGGTGATTCGTGAGCGAATCTTGGCCGGGGACCTATCGCCCGGGACCAAGTTGAGCCAACATCAATTGGCCACCGAACTGGGCATGAGTCGAATCCCGGTGCGTGACGCCCTCCGGTCGCTGGCCGGTGAAGGGCTGGTCACCTTCAGGGACAACGCCACCGCGGTGGTGGCGCCGCTCTCGATCGAAGACCTCCAGGAGCTGTACGAGCTCCGAATCTCGTTGGAGCCGCGTCTTGGTCGTCTTGCAATTCCCAATCTGACCGAGAGTCATTTCACCGAGATGGAAGCGATGATCGAGCGAATGGGATCCATCACCGAGACGGACGCGTGGCTTCCCCTGAACAACCGTTTCCACGAGACGCTCTACACCGCGGCAGAACGACAGAGGTCACTCGACATTGTGGGGGTGATCCGCCGTCAGACCGATCGATACACCGCCGTGCACATCGAGTTGGACTATGACCTCGTGGACATGGAGCACCTAATGATCCTGGAGGCGGCTCGCCAGGGCCACACCACCCGGATCGAGGCTCTGATCACCGCCCACATCTCGTCTTCTTACGAGCAAATGCTTCGATACCTCGCCAGCGTGGGGCGGGTTCCTGGCATCGAAGACACGCGGATCGACACCCGGGAACAAACAGGAGGAGGAAAATGAAGACAAAACGAATGCTGGCCGCGTTGCTGGCGATGGCCCTCGTGGTCGTCGCTTGTGGCGACGATGGTGCAGCCGAAGACGGTGAAGACGGAGGCGGCGAGGCGGGATGTGAGAGCGTCATCCGGTTCACCTTCGCCCCGGACCCGGTCTGGGACTACCTCAATGACAATGGGATCAAGGATGAGATGGAGCAGGAGTCGGGGATTTGCATCCTGGCTCAGGTCACCTGGGACGAGTTCGGCATCTATGCCGGAGGCTTCGCCGATATCGTGTCCGTGGGCGACTTCGAGGTGCCCACACTCGACAAGCAAGCCGGAACAAGCTCGGTCGTGTTCGGCAAGTACAACATCGACCGTTCGGTGTTGGCGGTGCCCGCATCCGACACGACCAGTCAGACACTGGAGGATCTCACCGACCAATCGCTGGCGGTGTGGGACTCGGTGTCCTCGACGCTTATCTGGGGAGTCATCGCGGCCGAGATGCACGGTCTCGACTTCCGCACCGGTGGCGGCGACTTCGAGCTGACCCAGGTGGACATCACCAACACGGGTCCGGCGACGGCGGCTGAAGAGACAGCCGCGGGTCTGGTGCTTCCAGACTTCGCGGTCAATGAGTTGATCAACGAGGAGCTCCGCGTCCTCTACGACGGCAGGACCTCTGCCGAGTTGTACGGGAGCGAGATCGCGGGGAACCCCGATCACGAGGGCCCGATGATCAATGTGTTCCTGGCAAACGAAGAGTGGTACGACGAGCACCCGGACGAGATCGCGTTCTTCCTGAGTCTGTGGCAGCGTGGGATCGATGAGTGGCAGGCCAACAAGGCCGAGATCATCGCCAGCTACCCGCAGCACTTCGCAGTCGAAGGCGATGAGCAGGTCGCGTTCATGCAGGAATGGTTGGCGGAGCACGACTGGTTCGTGACTTCGGTCTATCTCGATCAAGCGTGGCTCGATGCCGAGTTGCCACTGTTCGACATCATGAGAGCGAACGGGTTCATGGAAGAGGACGAAGAGAATCCGCGTTTCGAAATTCTCACCCCCTAGTAGCCAGAGCACCAGCCATGACCAACACTGTCTCCGAGGCTCTCTCGGAAGGGCAGGGAAGTGCCCTCGTGTTACGTACCGCCGCCGGCTCCCGCCGGCGGCGGTACCTGGCCGTGGCCCTCGGCTGGATCGGGTTTCTCGCCGTGTGGTGGGGGTTGTCGGCGCTGCTCGGATCTGAGGCAAGACTCCCCTCACCCCCACGGGTATATCAAGAGATCAACGGGATCCTGAAGGGCGACTTTTGGACGCAGTTCTGGGCGAGTGTCAACCGGGTACTTGCAGGCTTCGTCACCGCGGTCCTGATCGGCACGCCGATCGGGTTCCTGATGGGGAGAAGCAAGTACTGGGGCAACTTCCTTCAGGCGCCTGTGGTGGTGGCAGGATCGATCCCGGGGCTCACCTACGCGGTCATGGCATTCGTGGTGTTCGGCATCTCCTTCTGGGGCCCGGTCCTTGCTGTTGGCTTGATCGCCATGCCCTACGTCGCCATCAATGTGGCGGAGGGGGTGCGTGGCGTCGACCACCGCCTCATCGACATGAGCACTGCCTACGGTCGCAATGAGAGTCAGGTGTTCAAGCACGTAGTGGTGCCGTCGGTGCTCCCCTTCATCTTCGCCGGAGTGCGGCTTTCGTTCTCGCTGGCGTGGAAGGTCGGCACTCTCACCGAGGTTTTCGGCTCCTCGAAAGGCATCGGATTTCAGATCCGCCGCAATTACCAATTGTTCAACATTCCTGCGGTCATCGCATGGGTGATCCTCTTCATCGGCTTCATGCTTCTCCTGGAGCGCTTCGTCTTGGTAAGGGCCGAGCGACGCCTATTCCGATGGCGTCAGTGGGAGCGTGACCAGTGACTGCCGCTCCCGTCTCAGTGCGGCAGGGACCGCCATCGCCCGGCCGTGTCCGCGAGTTCCTGGTCAGTCCACTGGGCGCGCAACTCACCGCGGGGGCGGTGTTCCTGGGTGCATGGCAGCTGTTGACACTCATTGCACCCAGGGTTCCCGGCCCGGTCGACGTTGTGAACTTCCTCTTCGTCGAGATAACCGGCGGCTCACACGGGGGGATAGTGAGGGGACAGTTCTTCGAGCACTTCGCGGTCACACTGAGGCACTTCTCGCTCGGATTGCTGATCGGCTTCACGGCCGGGCTCGTGGCAGGGGTGGTCATCGGATCGTCGGTCCTGGCCCGGGCCCTGCTCAACGACACGGTGCTGGTCCTGCTCACGCTCCCTGCTTTCGTCTGGGCGTTTCTGACCACGATGTGGTTCGGCATCACATGGCAAGCTCCGGTGCTCACGGTCGCCTTCACCGCCTTCCCTTTTGTGACCATCAACGTCGCCCAGGGTGTTCGTGCCATCGCACCTGACCTGAAGAACATGTCCGCCGCCTTCGAGGTGAGCCGTTGGAAGCAGTTTCGCCACCTGACCCTGCCTGCGGTGGCCGGGTACATCTTTGCCGGGCTCCGCTTCGCAATCATCGTCGGCTGGAACGGAATCCTCCTCTCCGAATGGTTCAGTGGCCAGGCCGGGGTTGGCTTTCGCACCCGTTACTGGTTCGATGCCAACCGATATCGGGGTTTTCTGGGTTGGGTCATCGTGTTCATCGTGTTCATCGTCGTTCTCGACCGTGTTGTCTTGAACCGGTTGCAGAAGCGGGCTTTCCGATGGAGAGATCCGATCGAGGTCGAGGCCCGTGCTGATCTCCCCGACGTCGAGCGAGTAGGTGTATGACATGGCCCGTGTGGACATTCAGCGTCTGACAAAGACCTTTCCCCCACCTCAGAAGGGCGGGGACCCCGTAACCGCGATCGGTGACATCACACTCGAGGTGGAGGGGAACGTGTTCGTGTCCATCGTTGGGCCGTCGGGGTGCGGGAAGAGCACCCTGCTCAACATCCTCTCAGGTGTGGAGACTCCGACCAGCGGATCTGTCTCCGTCAACGAAGGATCCCGATCCGCCCGTCTCGGGTACGTCTTCCAGGACGCTCGTCTGCTCCCGTGGCGGACGGTGATGGACAACATGCTCTACGTTCGTGACGACGACGGCGAAACCGGGGCTGCGACGGCTGCTCGGTTCCTGGACATGGTCGGCCTCGATCACACGCACGAGATGTTCCCCGGACAGCTTTCCGGTGGCATGCAGCAGCGAGTAGGGATTGCCCGAGCCTTCTCCGTGGACCCCGACCTTCTCCTTATGGATGAGCCGTTCAGTCATCTCGATGCCATCACGGCCCGGTCCCTGCGTGACCATCTTCAGGAGCTGTGGACCGCCACCCGCAAGACCGTCCTGTTCGTGACCCACGACGTCGTCGAGGCGGTACAGCTATCGGATCGGATCATCGTCCTGGCTCCGGGCGGTCGCATCTTCGACGACATCTCCATAGATCTGGAGCATCCGCGTCGGGCGGCGGACCCCAAGGTGGCGACCCTTCAGGCTGAGATCCTGGGTCGCTTCGAGGAGATGCACCCGACAGGCGCGTCAGCCTGACCTCCGGCCGGCCGGGGTCAGTACATGACCACGCCCGAGTTCACGTTCAGGTCGGCCCCGGCGATACCCCCGGCGGCTTTGGAGGCAAGAAACACGGCGGCTTGAGCCACGTCGGTTGGTTCGGTCAGCCTCCCGAGCGCCGCCTGAGCCTCGAACTCACGCCGAACCTCCTCGGCGGTGATTCCTCGGGCCCCGGCCTGGGCCTCGATGACCCAGTCGATCCGCGGCCCGGAGACGAACCCGGGCGAGATGAGGTTCACTCTCACCCCTTCGGCGCCGGCCTCCAGAGCAAGGGTGCGGGTCAGGCCGATCAGCGCCGTCTTGCTCGAGGTATAGGGAGACCGCCCGTACAAAGGCCGCTTGCCACTTATCGAGCCGATGATGATGACCGACCCTGTTCCTCTCGAGATCATGACCGGCACCACCGCCCTGGTCACCAGAAAGACCCCAAAGACGTTCACATCGAAGGTCGATCGCCATTCGGCCGGGGCGACCTCCCAGAGCCTCGCGGTGGGGCCGCCGATGCCGCTGTTGTTGACCAGGACGTCGACTCGGCCGTACCGCTCGACCACGGTCTGGGCCATCTCTTCAACTGACGTCTCAGAGGTGACGTCGGTCTCGACGACGAGCGGCGTCCCACCGGCCTCCTTCACCAGGTTGGCCGTCTCGTTCAGGCCCCCGAGGTTGCGCGCAGCCAGGACAACCGTGTCGCCGGTAGCCGCGAACGCCGAGGCTATGGCACGGCCGATTCCCTGGCTGGCTCCGGTGACGATGGTGACCCGCTGCTCACTCACCCGGCACCTGGAGCACGTCGGGGAAGAACTCGGGGTTGAGGCGCAGCCTGGCGCTGATGGCGTGGCCGGCCATCAATTCGGCATCCGCCACCACCGCCGCCGGCTCGGCCACGATCAGCGAACCGGCTGCATCACACCGCTGAGTGGTGACGGTCTTCAGGAACTTGCCCACCCAGAGCCCCCCGGTGTAACGAGCAGCGCCACGTGTGGGCAGGGTGTGGTTGGTCCCGATCGCCTTGTCGGAGTAGGCGACCGTTGCATGGGTGCCGATGAAGAGACTTCCGTAGTTGCTGAGCCGGTCGACGAACCAATCGGGGTCCCGCGTCTGGACCTCCAGGTGCTCGGGGGCGATCTCGTCGGCGACTCTGACCAACTCATCATCGTCCTGGCAGAAGATGACGGTGCCGAAGTCGCGCCAGGCGGCCCCGGCGACGTCTGCTGTGGGCCATCGCTCGAGCCACCAGTCGACCTCCTTGATGGTGGCTCGGCCCAGTGCCTCGTCGGTTGTGGCCAGGATGGCCGGTGAGGTGGGCCCGTGTTCGGCCTGGCCGAGCAGGTCGCAGGCGACGATCGTCGGGTCGGCCGTGTCGTCGGCGATGATCATTATCTCGGTGGGACCGGCCAGCAGGTCGATGCCCACTCTGCCGAACAGTTGCCGCTTCGCCTCGGCAACGTAGGCGTTACCGGGCCCGACGATCATGTCGACCGGATCCGCATCCTCGAGACCGAACACCATGCCCGCCAGGGCCTGTACTCCGCCCACGCAGAAGATCTCGTCGGCGCCAGACTCGACCATCGCCCACAGCTGGGGGCGATGCATCCCGGATTGGTCCCGCGGTGGCGCGGCCGCGACCACGCGGGGCACGTCTGCCACCTTTGCGGTGGCGACCGTCATCACCGCCGAGGCAATCAACGGATAGCGCCCGCCCGGGGAGTAGGCGCCAACCGATCCCACCGGGATGTGTCGTTGGCCCAGAAAGATGCCTGGGAGCGTCTCGGTCTCGAAGTCGACCAGGGTCTCACGTTGCAATCGGGCGAAGTTGGTGACCTGGTCGATGAGGAAGCGGGCACCCCTCTCGACCTCGGGTTCCATTGCCTCGTATGCCTGCTCGATCTCTTGCGGTGTGACCCGGAACGATGGTGGGTCCCAGTCATCGAGGCGCTTCGAGTGACGGCGGATCGCCGCGGTGCCCTCGATCTCGACATCCGAGATGATCTGCGCGACAGTCTCCGTGACCTCTCGGGTCACCTCGGCCGGCGTTGGCATCGGTTGCTTCAGGTACTGCAATTGTGATGGTCGCTCGGGCTGGATTCTATATCTTGCATGATGACATTCGGATCCGGTCGTCCGGCCCACCGTTCGGCGTATCGTTCGATGTCCCGAATCGCGTCAGTTGGGCAGTCGATGAACGGATCGAGCGTTGGCAGGATCACTGACCTCGAACGCGGCCGGAAGGCGGTCGGGGAACTGGACTGGGCCGACGCCTTCGAGGCGCTGACCGATGCCGACCGATCCTCACCTCTCGGAGCCGAGGATCTCGAGCTGTTGGGCACCGCTGCCTTTCTTCTACGTCAGAGGGACGACTGCACGCAGGCACTGCAACGAGCCCACCAACTCCATCTCGACAGTGGTGACAATCGACGGGCGGTGAGATGCCTCTTCTGGGTGGGATTCATACTGATCAACGAAGGGGAATATGCCCAGGGGAGTGGGTGGCTGGCCAGGGCAGGGAGGCTGTTGGGGGCCGAGGAGGAGGAGTGTGCCGAACACGGCTATCTGATGCTCACAGAGGCATATCGGAAGGTGGCCATCGTCGGTGAATATGCAGCTGGGAGGGAAATCGCGGCCCGGGTCTCCGGCATCGCTCAACGCACCGGCGATACCGATCTCCTGACGATGACCCTCAACATCCGGGGTCGGGCCCTGATCAGGGAAGGCGATGTCCCTGCCGGTCTGGCTCTGCTCGACGAGGCAATGGTGGCGGTCGTCACCGGCGAGCTTTCCCCGTATGTCGCGGGGAACATCTACTGCAGCTTGATCGAGGCATGTCAGGAGGTGTCCGAGTTGCGTCGGGCCCACGAGTGGACCGATGCCCTCACCACCTGGTGCGATCGGCAGAGGGGAATGGTTAGCTTCAACGGCCAGTGCATCGTCCACCGAGCCGAGATGATGCAGCAGCGGGGCAGGTGGCCGGAGGCGATCGAGGAGACAAAGGCCCTGTTCGATCGGGCCCTCGATGTCGCGGACCGATATGCCGCCGGAGAAGCGCTCTACCGACGGGGCGAGATCTTCCGCGCTCGTGGTGAGACCAAGGAAGCCGAGGAGGCTTTTCACCGGGCGAGTGAGATCGGGCGGGAGCCCCAACCGGGGTTGGCCATGCTGCTACTGGAGCAGGGCAAACCCGAAGCGGCGGCATCGATGATCCGGAGTGTTGTGGGGTCGACCAGCGAGGACTTCGAGCGTGCCCGGCTGCTCCCTGTGCTCATCGAGATCTTGCTCGCGGTCGGGGATGTCCCCTCAGCGCGAGAGGCCGCGGGCGAGCTGGCAAGGCTCTCCGAGACTTATCGAACAAGCGTCTTCGGAGCGAGGGCAGATCAGGCGATGGGCGCCGTCCTGCTTGCCGAGGGGCAACCGGAGGCGGCTCTCCCCCCACTTCGTCGGGCATGGCGGGTGTGGCGTGACATCGGTCTTCCCTACGACGAGGCCCGGGTCAGGGCCCTCATCGGCCGCGGCAGTCGTGACATGGGCGACGAGGACACGGCGATCCTGGAGCTCGAGGCCGCCCGTAAGGTGTTTGCACGGCTGGGCGCGGGTCCGGCGTTGGAGAGACTCGACGTCATGGCCGGCGGCCCGGCAACACTATCCGACAGACACGGGCTCACTTCGCGAGAGCTGGAAGTGCTGCGTCTCGTGGCGACTGGAAGGACCAATCAGGCCATAGCCGATGATCTGGTCGTGGCGGTGAAAACGGTCGACCGCCACGTCAGCAACATCTTCACCAAACTGGGCGTCTCCTCGCGGTCGGCGGCAACCGCATACGCATATCAGCATCGACTGGTTTGAACATCCTGGGTGGTATCACCCACGCGCCGGCTCTCTCGTTATGGGGTCTTTCCCCGAAGAATTTCGCTCTGGTCGCCCGTACGGTGCCACCAGGAGCCATAGATCATGCAAGACAGCAGGACGATCAATTTTGGAGTGGCGAACTCGGTCGGCTTCTCCGCCGCGGTGACGTTCGGCGTGGTCGTCACCTCGGGCCTCATCGAATCCAGGCTGGGCGTGCCGCAGTACTGGCCCTGGCTGCTCACCGGTCTCCAGGTGTTGTCGTTGTGGGCGGCGGGTGACAGACGATGGTGGGGTTGGCTCCTGGGCGCATCGGTTCAACCACCATGGATCGCTTATGCAATCCTGACCGGTCAATGGGGGTTCATCCCTGGGTGCGCCATCTCGGCTGCGATCCAGACCTACAGCTACGTCCGCAAGCCCAGGGAGACGGTTCCCCGACGGGCAGGCATTCCGGTTCGCATCTCTTCCTCCACAAAGGGAGAAGCCCCATCGACGTTTCCGCCTACGGGGCTTTCCCTGAGCGTTCCCACAAAGTGAGACGCTCACCGGTCTCGTGATCCAGCCGTTTCCGGCTTACGTGTCCGACCAGTACGACTAACGATACCCGATCGAATCTCGTGTGTCAGGAGCCAAGGAGCAGATAGCGTTGGCTTGGTAGCCACCACCTAGGGGATTCGGATGAGATTCATGCGCCCCGGCGTCGCAGTTGTGATGGCGGCGGCCCTGCTCACTGTCTGCGGCCCGAGAGGCTCGGGGAACATCGTCACCGAGACGAGAGACGTTGGCGAGTTCGCCAGCCTCGAGGTGTCGGGTGGGATCGACCTGCGTCTCACTGTGGACCCTTCTGCTACGACCTCGGTGGCCGTGATCTACGAAGACAATGTTCTCGACCGGATCGTCACCGAGGTGGACGGGGACACACTGGTAGTCGGCAGCAGGGGCAGCTTCAATGTCTTCGGCTCGGGAAGAATGGTCAAGGTCACGATGCCCACCCTCGATAGTCTTACGGCCTCGGGTGGCACGGATGTCGACGGGAGCGGGGTGGCCGAGTCGCTTTCGGTGGAGGTCAGTGGTGGCACCGACGCCGATCTGGCCGAACTGGTGGTCGGTGCCATGGTGCTCCATGCGTCCGGAGGGGCGGATGTGACGGTCAATGTGACCGACGAAATATCCGGGGATGCCTCAGGTGGCGCCGATGTCAGCGGCGACTAGGGACACACACGACTGCGCCGACTGCGAGACTCGGACCATGCGCACCGCCATCTACCACCAGTTTGGCGGCCCGATTTCGATCGAGGATGTTCCTGATCCGACCGTCCCGATCGACGGTGTGGTGATCCGCGTCGGCGCCTCCGGCCTCTGTCGTAGCGATCTCCATGGGTGGGAAGGGCTTGACCCGACCATCCGGCTTCCACACGTTCCGGGCCACGAGTTGGCAGGAACCATCGAGGGGGTCGGTGACCAGGTCACGGACTTCGAGACAGGTGACCGGGTCACGGTCCCCTTCGCCGTGGGCTGCGGGGTCTGCGATCAGTGCCGGTCCGGCAACGAGCAGATCTGTGACAACGACTACCAGCCGGGGTTCACGGCCTGGGGCTCGTTTGCCGAGCTGGTCGCTATCCCTCATGCCGATCGAAACCTGGTCCGCCTTCCGGACACGATCGGCTTCGCTCCGGCGGCCGTTCTCGGCTGTCGACTCGCTACCGCCTATCGGGCGGTGATGCAGCGGGGACGGACTCAGCCAGGGGAGTGGCTTGCGGTCCATGGGTGCGGCGGGTTGGGCCTGTCCGCAGTCATGGTCGCCTCGGCGCATGGGGCACGGGTACTCGCGGTCGACATCAACGAGGCCGCGTTGGGACGGGCCCGGGATCTGGGCGCCGACGTGGTGATCGAGGCCGCCTCCACGGATGACGTGGCTGGCCTCATCCGGGAGATCACCGGTGGAGGGGCCGATGTCTCGCTAGACACCCTGGGGAGCCCGGTTACAGCCTCCAATTCGAT
Organism: uncultured Acidimicrobiaceae bacterium; assembly: GCA_964600055.1. Classification (GTDB taxonomy): domain Bacteria; phylum Actinomycetota; class Acidimicrobiia; order Spongiisociales; family ZC4RG35; genus JARDZU01. The sequence continues at coordinate 5,949 of CAZRID010000021.1, read as the reverse complement.
ACTCGGCCTGCGCAAGCGAGGGCGCCACGTCCAGGTGGGGCTGCTGAATGACGGACCGACACCACTCCCGATGGATGCGGTGATCGCCCGCGAGTTGGAGATCTCGGGAAGTCATGGCATGGCCGCCCACGACTACCCGCAACTGCTGGCGCTCATCGAGTCGGGCCGGATCGATCCCCGCCTTCTTGTCGGGAGGGAGATCTCCCTGGATGAGGTGCCGGCGGCGTTCGCGGCGATGCGGGGCTTCACCGGGAGCGGCGTGACTGTGGTGAACAGGTTCTGAACCGCGGCTGCTACATGTAGCTTCGTTTGTCATGAATCCCAGGGCCACTACCGGACGGTTCCCGAGAGTCGTTGCCGCCATCGGCGGATTCACTTTCGCCCTACTCGGTGTATGGGCGATGGTGGCGCCACAGTCCTTCTTCGACAGGATCGCGACCTTCGAGCCGTACAACCAGCATTTCGTCCAGGATCTGGGGGCATTCCAGCTGGGTCTGGGTGCTGTGCTGCTGATTGCAACTCTTGCCACCACCGATGCGCTCGCCGCCGCCTTGCTCGGGGTGGGCATAGGTGCCGCAGCGCATGTCGCATCCCACATCGTGGGACGTGATCTCGGTGGGAACCCGGGCTTTGACCTAACAGGTCTCAGCCTTCTCGCCGTGCTTCTCCTCGTGGCCGGCGTGGTTCGCTGGCGAAAGACCTGAGGTTCGGACGGCTCAACGACGGGCGCGGCCTAGTGGTCTGTCGCTCAATTGATGCCGCGGCGTCGAGGGCCGGCGAGACCGCGCAGCTATTTGTGCGACGGGCCACTAGATGAGTCGGCCGGTGTGCTCGTGCAGGGGACGGTTCTCGATCACACGTTGTGGCCCGAGCCGGCCGAGGTCCAGGGTGTGGGGCAATCCGAGTAGCTGCTCGGAGAGGTAGCGGCCCACCGCGGGACATTGTTGGAACCCATGACCTGAGAACCCGGTCGCCAAGTAGAGACCCCGCAGTGTCGGCCACTCCCCGAGGATGGCGTTGCCGTCGAGGGTGTTCACCGCGTAGAGACCGGCCCATGCGGTCTCGACCTTGAGGCTGTCAAAGGCGGGGAGGTGTGCGTACAGCTCGGGCCAGATCAGATCGGTGAACCGTTGCTGTCGGGCCGGGGTGAAGTCGTAGCCGATCGGATCCTCGGGCCGGGACCAGGCGATCAACCAGGTCTCGTCATGCTCGGGCAGGGCATAGACCCCCGAGGGGAGAAATACGCTGGGCAGACCCTTGGTCGGGACCGTGGTCGACACCACGTACACGGTCCGCATCACCGGTTGCACCGGGAGATCGACCCCGAGGGAGCGGGCGAGATCGGCCGACCAGGCGCCGGCGGTGTTGACCACCTGCCCGGAGACGAGATCACCACCCGTTCCCAGGCGTACGCCCTTCATGCCGTCGTCGTCGGCAAGCAGCTGGATGACCTCATCCTCGATGTACTCGCCACCGAGCTCGATCGCCTTGTTCCGGTAGCCACGGAGAACCGCACTCGGGTCGACCGAGCCATCGATCTGGGCGAAGGTGCCGCCGGCCAAGCCCTCCGATCGGTAGCCCGGGTAGCGATCGGCGATCTCTTCGACATCGAGCCATTCCACATCGCACCCGAGGTTCCTTTGCAGTTCTGCACCGGCCAGGGCCGCTGTCTCGCCCGCATCGTCGGCCAGAAACAGATTTCCCTGATGACGGGCGGCGACCTCGGGCCGATACCGGTCGGTCGCCATGTCGTTGTCGAAGGTTTCGAGTACCTGCAACGTGTGCTGGGAGATGCGGATGTTCTCCTCGAGGTTGAACTGGATGCGGACGTTGCCGTCGGAGAGCACCGTCGACGCCTTGGCGTATTGGCTGTCCCGCTCGACCACGGCGACCGAAAGCGACGGGTCGGTCGCGAGAAGGTGATAGGCGGTCGAGGAGCCCATGGCCCCGCCGCCGACGATGACGACGTCGTAGTTCACGACGGTCAGAAGAGAATCGACATGCAGGTGAGCCCGCCATCGGCGGCCTGGATCTGGGAGACGTCGACGGGCACCACCTCGAAACCCAGCGCCGACACGCTTTCGGCCGTCGCCGGGGCGTTGGCGGTGACCAGCACCCTGCCATCCCGAAGCGGCAATGCACTGAATCTGTGTCGCTCGAGGTCTGCTTCATAGACGATGTGGAAGCCCGCTAGCGGTTCCTCGTCCACGGCGTTCGGCGTCATCACCACCGTATCCGAGTCGATGGGGAGCACCGCTGACTTCAGATGAAGGGTGTCGTGGACATCGACCACGACCAGTTCCCGGCCCTGGTCGGCGGCTACCTCGCGCAACTGCGCGATCCCGTCGTCATTGGTCCTGCTCGATCGCCCCACATAGACGGTCCCGGCTGTGATGAAGACATCGCCTCCATCGATGGTCCCTGGCTCGTCGATCTGGACCAGGGGGAAGTGGGCGGACAGCACCCCGGCAACCGGCCCGGACTCACCGCGCCGTGCCGGTGCCCCGGATCGGGTGATGACCGCGACCGACCCCACGATCACCGCGGTGTCTTCGATGAATACACAGTCGGGGTGGCCGTCGTCGGTCGGCACCACCTCGATCGAATATCCGGCATCCGCCAGATGACTTCGGTAGACGTCGTGCTCAGCACGGGCCAGGGCGACATTGAGATCGGGCTGCCCCTCCCGAACCAGGGCACGATCGAAGCTCCCCGGAACGGGGCGAATCAGGGCAGTGGGCGTCGGCATCCCCGAATCGTATCCCGTGTCCCTCACGCCCCTTCTGTGGCCTGGGCCAGCTCCGCCATCGTGAAGAAGACATGGTCCGGCTTGGGTTGCTCGTCGACCGCTATCGTCGCCCCCCAGTCTCCGCCCTCGGACAACCTCTGTCTGTCGATCCAGACCGTGTCCAGTCCGGCCGCCTTGGCCGGAGCGTGATCGTGGAACAGGCTCTGGGCGACGTGGAGGATCGATTCTGGGTGAATGCCCAGGTCATCCTCCAGATGGCGAAGTAGAAAATCGAAATTGGCCGGGTCCGGCTTGTAGGAGCCGATGTCCTCGGCGGTGTAGACAACGTCGAAGGCCATGCCCAACCGCTGGTTCGACGCGGCGAAGCTCCGCCGGTCGACGTTGGACAGGATCACCAATCGGTATCGCTCCCCTAGATGGGTGAGAGCGTCCGCGGAGTCGGGAAAGGCCGGCCATTCGGGCACCGACCCCCCGAAACCCCGGTCGAAATCGTCGCTCGTTTCGAGTCCGAGTGTTGCGGCGAGTCTGTTGTGAACCCGGGTCAGGATCTCGGGGTAGGGATAGGCGGGAGTCGTAGCCTCCTGCTCCGTCTCGAGAACCCCAAAGGCGGCCAAGGCAGCGGCTCGACCAACATCCGCATCGTTGGCCACGAGCAAGGGCTGAAGGGCGGCCCAGATGCCGGTCTCCCAGTCGATCAGGGTGCCGTAGCAGTCGAAGCTGAGCACCTCGTAGTCCAGCAGACGCCGTGTCATCGCCCTGATTGAACCAGCACTGGCGGACCCCGTCTCCGCTAGGGACCGGGCTTGACGACGGGCGCCTCGATTTCACCCTCGGGGACGGTTGCGGCGGCGAGATCGACCCGGGACAGACTGCGCACCGAGAAAGCAGCCGCCAGGAGGACTGACAGCCCACCCAGCCCGAGCGCCCAGCGGGGCCCGACGTGTTCCCCGATCCACCCCATGATTGGTGCGCCAAAAGGGGTGGTGCCCAGGAAGGCGACGGCCCATAGCCCCATGACACGGCCCCGCATCTCGGGGGCCGCCGTGAGTTGGAGAGTGGAGTTGCCCAACGCGATGAATGAGACACCTACCGCGCCAAGAACCACGAGTGTCACCAGACTCATCACCAGGTTCGGCGCCAACGCGGCCAGAACCTGGATCACACCCAAGAGACCGGCGATCCGGGCCAAGGTAACCGCCGGCCTCGTTTGACGGGAGGCGGTATAGAGGCCGCCGGCCACCGCACCTACTCCCATGGCCGAGGTCATGATGGCGTAGGTCTGTGCGTCCCCGTCAAAGGTGAAGCGGGCGAGAAGGGGCAAGACCACCTGGTATTCGTAGGCGAAAGTCCCGGCGACCGCCATCATCAGGATCGGGGTAAGAACAGCGGGGGTCGAGCGGACGTAGCGAAACCCTTCGCGTAGCTGGCCTGCCTTCCTCGGTTGGATTGGCGCCGAGTCCAGGTCTTCGACCCGCATCAAGTTGAGGGCGACGATCACTGCCAGATACGAGACAGCGTTGAGCACGAAGCACCAGCCGATTCCAATTGTGATGATCAACACACCGGCAATGGCGGGACCGACGATCCGCGCCGCGTTGATCAACGACGAGTTGAGAGCCAGCGCATTGGTCAACTGATCCCTGCCCACCATGTCGAGGACGAAGGTCTGCCGGGTCGGGTTGTCGATGCTGCCGGCCACTCCCAGGGCAAAGGCGAGCAAGTAGACCATCCAAAGCTCCACCACACCGGTGAGGACCACCGCACCGAGGGTCGCGCCGGAAAGGGCGGCCATCGACTGGGTGACCATCAGCATCTTTCTCTTGTTGACCCGATCGGCAATCACGCCACCTAGCGGTGCCAGCACCAACAGCGGGACGAACTGGAGCGCGGTGACCAACCCAACGGCGGTTCCGCTGCCGGTGAGGTCGAGGACCAGCCAGGCTTGGGCGACACGCTGGATCCAGGTCCCGGTGAGGGAGATGCTCTGTCCGATGAAGAAGATCCGATAGTTCCGCACCTTCAGGGAGGAGAAGGTGCGGGCAAGGGCCGCGGCTGGCGAGGTCACTCGCCCGTCATCCGGTCCAGGATCCTCAGACCCGCCTCGAGGGCTTCCTGCTCGTCATCGCCGAGCAGGGCGATCCTCTGAGCCAGGTACTCCGATCGAAGTCGCCTCGACTCGACGAGGCCCTCCACCGCTTCAGGGGCGATCTCCACCATGGTCGAACGGGCATCCTCGGGATCGGGGATCCGGTTGACCAAGCCCCGTGTCTCCAGGCGACCGACGATCCCGGTGATGCTGGGCGGGCTCACGTTCTCGATTCGGGCCAGCTCACCCATTCGCAACGGGCCCGACGTTTCCAGGGTCACCAGGACCGACCGCTGAGACAGGGTCAGACCGCCGAGGGAGAGCTGACGCAAGCGTCGGGCAAGCCTCCCAACGACGAGACGCAGGCCGTCGGCGAGCTCGAAGTGCGCCTTGGTGGGAGTGGGTTCGCCCAACATTTAGTTAGCCATGCTAACCAAAATTGGGGCGGGCCAGAATCGCCCGTGGATCGATTAGGCGCCGTGGGCCTCTTCCCAGGAGATGATCGGGTTTCTCAGCACCCCGACCCGGGCGATCTCGGCCTCCACGACATCCCCGGGCTTGAGGTACAGGGAGGCGGGGTCCTCGCTGAACCCGGCCACCCCGGAGACGGTTCCCGTCGAGACGATGTCCCCGGCGCTGTAACCCATGGGGGAGTAGTGGGAGAGGATCTCCTCGATCGTGACAGACATGTTCCCGGTGTTGGAGCTCTGACGGACTTCGCCGTTGACCCGCAGCTCGACATCAAGGGTATGAGGATCTCCCACCTCGTCCGACGTGACGATCCAAGGGCCGATCGGGCAGAACGTGTCGATTCCCTTGCACAGGGAGAAAACGCCGGACTTCATCTCCTCACGCTGGATGTCACGGGCCGTGATGTCGTTGAACACGATGTACCCGCCGATGTACTCGTCGGCCTCCTCCGGGGAGAAGAACTTGCCCGACTTGGCGATGACCACAGCCAGCTCCAGCTCATAGTCGAGCTCGTTTGTCAGCTGATGCGGATACACGATCGGATCTTCTGTCCCGATGATCGCGTCGATGTTCTGGAAGAAGACGATCCAGGGGAGGACCGGGTGTGACCAGTTGACCCGGAGCGACTCCTCATGGTGCTCCT
>CAZRID010000020.1:0-17633 GCA_964600055.1 uncultured Acidimicrobiaceae bacterium | reverse complement strand
CACCATCACGTCGCAATCCACCAGATGGGGATGCGTATCGACCCGGAGAGCCCATCCCACCGAAGACGTCTCATCAGAACACCCGCTGCCAGGCCACCGGGTCACGCCCCCGCCCCGGGATTTGGTGGTCTAGGTCAATTTCTCCACCAGCCACACGATCCCTTGGATCAGCCTCCAACCCAGATAGATCACCGTCAGGGCAATCATCAGTTTGAAGCTGAATGGTGCCTTGACCTCCTCCTGCTCCTCGCCGACCTCCTGCCCCCGGTCGTGATCGGGTAGGAACTCGTCACTCATCGGCGCTCCCCAGCCCGGGACACGATGTGCACCGGATTCCCGGTGAAGTCCGCCTCGTCGCGGAGCCGATTCTCCAGAAACCGGAGGTAGTCGTTTCCCAACTCCCCACCGGAGAGAAACACCACGAAGGTGGGGGGCGCGGTGCCCGCCTGGACCACGTAGTGGATCTTGGGGCGACGCCCCTTTCTTACCGGTGGCGGGTGCGCCGCCGTCCACTGCCGAATCGAGCGGTTCAACTCTCCTGTGGAGATCCGGGTGGAGCGGGCCTCCAATACCGCCTCGATGGCAGCCGGAAGCTTCTGCACTCGTGCCCCGGTCCGTGCCGCCATGCGGACCACCGGTGCCCAACCGACAAAACCGAAACGGTCGGGCAGCGACCGCTCGGTTATCTCCCGCTGTTCGTCGTCCAGTGCATCCCACTTATTGAGCACGATGACCAATCCCACTCCCGCATCGACCGCCTCCCGGGCGATTCGCTGGTCCTGATGGGTCACCCCCTCGGCGGCGTCGACGAGCAGAAGGGCCACATCGGCGGTCTCCAGCGCCTCCCGGGCCCGGATCACTGCGTAGAAGTCGGCGTCCTCGGTTATCTGTGGTTTGCGGCGAATTCCCGCCGTGTCGATGAGCCGATAGCGGATCCCGTCCAGCTCCACCTCGACATCGATCGGGTCCCGGGTTGTTCCCGGGACTTCGGAGACGATCACCCGCTGCTCGCCAAGCAGCTTGTTGAGCAGGGTCGACTTCCCGACGTTGGGGCGGCCAACTATGGCCACCCTCGGCAACTCATCCTCGACCTCGACCTCGGGGGTCTCCGGCAGCTTGGAGACGACCTCGTCGAGCAACTCCCCCACTCCCCTGCCGTGATAGGCGCTGATGGCATGCGGTGCTCCAAGACCCAGCCCCCAGAACCGGTCGATGTTCCGCTCGAGCGCCGTGTTGTCGATCTTGTTCGCCGCCAGCACCACCGGAACGTCCGCCGCCCGCAGCACGGAGATCACCCCCGTGTCGTCATCGGATAGCTCGGTGGTCCCGTCGACCACGAAAACGACGGCGTCAGCACCGGACACAGCCGCCTCGGCCTGTTCCTTGATTGAGACATTGATGCCGCCGGTCGGCTTGATCTCCCAGCCGCCGGTATCGACCAGGACGAAATCACGCCCGGCCCAATCGGCGTCGAACTCCCGACGATCCCTGGTCACCCCGGACAGCTCCTCGACCACGGCCGACCTCGACCCGATCACGCGATTGACCAGGGTCGACTTGCCAACGTTGGGACGACCCACGACGGCTACAACGGGAAGGGTGCTCATGGCAAAGGGCTCCTGACCGGCATTCTGCCCGGCTCGCTGATGTCAGGCGCTGACGACGTCGAGGGCTTCGGTGGCAGTCCACTCACGGTCGCGCTGGAGCCAACCCTCCTGACCCGGATGGCGGGCGGTCACTCCCGCCTCGACCAGCGTCTGGAGCGTGGTCACGAAAGCCCGCAGTTGCGGCGGCAGCGGGAAATACTCCTGCTCCTCGATCGTCGACCACAGCTCGAAACCGACGGTAGGAGCGAGACGATCGATTACCTCTTGCACCAGATGGTCAGGAGCCGACGCCCCGGCAGTGAGCCCGACAGTGGTCACCCCGTCGAGCCAGGCGTCCTCGATGTCGGCGGCCGAATCGATCCGATAGGCGCCAACCCCGCTCTCATTGGCGACCCGCACCAGGGCCTGGGTGTTGGAGGAGTTGTGTGAGCCCACCACCAGCACCAGTTCGCACTCCTTCGCCAAACCCTTGACTGCTTCCTGACGGTTGGTGGTGGCGTAACAGAGGTCGGACTTGCGTGACATCTGGAGGTCGGGGAACCGCTCCCGGGCGTCGTCCATCACCGCCATCCACTCATGGACCCCGAGAGTGGTTTGGGCGAGGAGGGCCACCTTCGTCGGATCGGCCGGCCGGAAGTCGTCGAGACCGGTCTCGGGTTGCACCAGGCTGATCGCGGATGGAGCCTCGGCGACCGTCCCCACCGCCTCGTCATGCCCTTCATGGCCGACGTAGATGATGTCGTAGCCATCCCGCGCCATGCGCTTGACCTCATGATGGACCTTGGTGACCAGCGGGCACACGGCGTCGATCACCACAGCCGCCCTCTCCCCTGCCGCCGCTATCACCTCGGGCGCGGAGCCATGGGCCGACAGCATCAGCGGTGCCCCTTCGGGGACCTCAGAAATGTCGTTGACGAACACGACTCCGACACCCTCGAAAGCCCTTACCACCCACTCGTTGTGAACGATTTCGTGGTAGCAGTACACGGGGCCGTCGAAGATGCGCGTCATCCAGGTAAGGGCCTTGATGGCCATCTCCACCCCGGCGCAAAAACCGCGCGGCTCGGCCACCAGGACCCTCTCGACTGTCATTGCCGTAATGGTAGGGCGGGACTGGAGTTCAACCAGTTGGCGCATTGGTGCTCGGGCCGGTGACGTTGGCGATGTTCAGGGCGAGTCAGGGGCGTCGCTGGCAAGGACGCAGGACGAAGGCGCACTGGCCCGTTCGTCGAGGACGAGGACGCAGCCAGCGGCGTCACTGGCCGTCCTGAACGCGGCAAACGTTGCCGGTCGGGGCACGAGCCAGCTCGACGACCCGATCCACCACCTGCCCGAAGCTCATGTCCGAGGTATCGATCACAAAGCCCCCATCGGGAATGGTCAATGGCGACGCTTGACGCGTCGAGTCGCGACCGTCCCGATCGGTTAGCTCGGCCAGGACCCGTTCGTAGTCCTCCCCGGTCTGATCGGCCCGCCGGCGGGCTCGCACCTCGGGTCGGGCGTCGAGATAGATCTTGAGTGTGGCGTCGGGGAACACCACCGAGCCGATGTCCCGACCCTCGACGACCGCCCGGTTGGCATGCCGTTTCACCCATGACCGTTGGTGTGCGACCAGCAGTGTTCGCACCCCAGGGTGGGTCGATACCCGGGATGACGCCGTCGTAGCGGCGGTAGTCCGGATCTCGCTGGAGACGTCGACATCGTCGATGAACATTCGACCGTCGACCTGATCGAGCGAGATGCCCTTCATCGCCCCGACAACCTGACCCGCATCGTTGAGATCGGCCCCAGCTCGCATTGCGGCCAGCCCAGCCGCTCGATAGAAGGCACCCGTGTCGAGATGGGGAAGATCGAGACGCTCAGCCACAGCACGGCTGACTGTGCTCTTTCCGGTGCCGGCAGGTCCGTCCATGGTCACGATGAGATCGGTCACGGGGCGGCAGCCTATCTGGGTCGCGGAGGGGGGCCCGATCCCTGAGGGTGTCCTATGGGGGTATTCGGACAATGGGGGCTGGGACCGGGGGGCCCACTCCGCGTTCGACAAGTTAGCGCGTCATCTCCCCTGTGTGTGCATAACTTCAGTTGTGGCCGCCGGAGAGCGACTCGAGCAAGTCCCAATATCCGGGCCAGGTCTTGTTGACCACCGAGGGACTCGATATCTCGATCCCTTCCTCCACCAGGCCCACCAGGGCGAAGGACATAGCGATCCGATGATCGTCGTAGGTCTCGACCTGCCCAGCCCGGAGTTGGCCCGGGGTGATGGTCAGGTCGTCGTCGTCGATGACCGCTCCTGCTCCCAGTCGCTCGATCTCGGTGGCAAGTGCCGCCAGACGGTCGGATTCTTTGAACCGCAACGAGCCCAGGCCACGGAGCCTGCTCTGACCATCGGCGAAGAGACAGGCCACCGCCACTGCCAGAGACCCGTCCGGTGATCCCGAGAGATCGACGTCGATTGGGAGAAGCGAGCGGTCGGCCCTGATCGTCGTCGTGTTCTCGGTCTGATCGACCGCGCATCCCATCATCTCGAGGACACCGGCGACTCCGAGGTCGGGCTGAAGGGATCGAGTGCCAAGTCCGTCGATGGTGACCCTCCCACCGGTGATGGCGGCGGCGACCATGGGGTACACCGCGGCCGATGCGTCGGGCTCTATGTCGATCTCGGCTCCGACGTACCCGGTGGGCTCGACCCTGAAGCCATCGCCCACCCGCTCGACTTTCGCCATGAAGTCCCCCATAACCTGAAGTGTCAGGTCCACGTATCCCCCGGAGCCCCCGACTCCGGTCGGGGTGATGGTCAACGGAGCGGTTGCCAGGGGGGCAGACATCATCAGCCCGGTGAGGAACTGGGTCGTCTCGTGGGAGTCGATCTCGACACTCCCCCCGGGCAAGCTCCCGGTCCCGACGATGGTCACCGGGAGACGGCCCACGGTTCCTTCCGTCTCGACGCCCAGGTGCCTCAGGGCGTCGACCAGCCCTCCCATCGGTCGCTGAGGGAGCCGGTCCCGCCCAACCACCGTGATGGCGCCCTCGACCAGCGGAGCCAGGGCGATCAGGCATCTTGCGGTCAGACCGGAGGCCCCGGCGTCGAGCGGTTCGTCGCTCGGGCGGAGTCGCCCGCCCGACCCGGTCACCACCCAGGGATCGGCCCGATCAGCGATTTCCACCCCCAAGGTTCGAAGGGCGTCGCGGGTGAACCTCGTGTCGTCCGAGTCCAGTGGATTGTGAAGACGTGACGTCCCGGTGGCCAGCGCGGCTGCCACCAGCGCCCGGATCGTCTGCGACTTCGATCCGGGTGGTCGCACCGTGGCATCCACCGGAGATCGGAGGGGGATGATGGCCTTCATGGGCCCGGAGACCCCGATGCCAGCAGGTCACGGATCTCGTTGGTCGATAGACGTCGCGACTCGCCCTCTTTGAGCGAGCGGTCATTGATCGGACCGATGGCGGTTCGGACGAGTCGCGTCACCTCGAGGCCGGTCGTCTCGAACATACGGCGCACCTCGCGGTTCCGGCCCTCACCCATCGTCAGCTCGATCATCGTCTCATCACCCTTGCGATCGACGACTCGGGCCGAGATGGCACGGGCCGGGCCGTCATCGAGCTCGACACCCTCGGTCAGCCGGCGAATGTCGCCGTGGCTCGGCCCACCCTTCACCAGCGCCAGGTACTTCTTCTCGATCCCATATCTGGGGTGGGTGACTCGATTGGCCAGGTCTCCGTCGTTGGTGAGCAGGATCAGGCCTTCGGAGTCGTAGTCGAGCCGGCCCACCGGGTAGAGCCGGGCCTGGCTGCGCACCAGGTCGACCACGGTCTTCCGCCCATGGGGATCGGACGCCGAGGTGATGACCCCGACAGGCTTGTAGAGAAGATGGGTTTCCAGATCCGGGTTCACCGGAATCGGGACACCGTCCAGGGTCACCTGTTGGGTCGAAACGTCGACCCGGTCCCCCAGCTTGGCCTTCTTCCCGTCAACGGTGACTCTCTGATCCCGAATCGCCTCTTCGGCGGCACGTCGCGACATGAGACCTGCGTTGGCGAGGGCCTTTTGGACGCGGACAGCATCCGCCATCGGTCAGACCGTCCCGGGGCGGAGCGTCTCCTCGAGGGAATCGACGGTATCGGCCGGTGGGATGTGATCGGCGAGAGCGGGCAGAGCGCCAAGCGAGTCGAGGCCCATCTTCTCCAGGAAGAGCTCGGTGGTGACATACACCGCCGGATTGCCCGGGATGCTGAGACGCTCTTTCTCCTCGACCAGGCCCAGACGCTCCAAGGTGCGGACGGCGGAGTCGGAATCGACACCCCGGATCTCAGAGATCTGGCTCCGGGCGACCGGTTGCCGATAGGCGATCACGGACAACGTCTCGAGAGCGGCCGGTGACAGCTTGCGGGCAGTCGCCGAGGTGGAGAAACGTTCCAGATATGGATACGCATCGGGGTGGGTGTAGAGCCGCCACCCTCCGGCGACGGAGCGAAGCACCAGGCCGGATTGCCGGTCCTCCAGATCCTGTCTCAACTCGTCGAGCAACTCTTCGACCCGCGTCTTCGACAACTCGAGGACCTCGGCGAGCTCACCGACCGGCACCGGTGACTCGGTGACGAAGAGGACTGCTTCAAGGGCTGCCGTTTCCTTCACGATGCCCACTCCGATGTCAGATCGACGCTTCCCTCTCCCCGGCTTTTCACCTCAATGTCACCGAGCCAGTCGACCTGGGACACTTCGATCAGTCCCCATCGGGCCAGCTCGAGAAGTGCGAGGAAATATGCAGCCACCTCCACCGGACGGGTGCAATGTTCTGTCAGGTCTTCGAAGCTAGCCATTGCGAGCTCGGCGACCCTGCTCCTGATCTCGTCGATGGCGGCCTCCACCGATGGCAGGTCGAGGTCGAGATGATCCAGATCCGGCTCGGCGCCTTCCCGGGCAAATACCCGGGCCGCCATGGCGGAGAGCCCTCCGGCATCGATCGGGACCGCCAGGTCGATCGGCGGGACCACGATGGTCTGGTCAACTCCGCTGACCCGGGGGACATAACGATTCGCATCCTGAAGCCGCCGTTGCAGGACGGCCGCCACGTCCTTGAAAGTGACACATACCAGGAGGCGCGATAGGAGCCGGTCCCGCTCTTCCATGAGCGCCAACTCCTCGTCGAGGTCGAACTCCCCTCTCGTCGGTAGCAGGGACTGGGCCTTGAGCTGGATGAGGGTTGCCGCGATGAGGAGAAACTCGGAAGTGACCTCGAGGTCGAGGTCCTTCATCTCATCGAGAAACGAGAGGTACTCGCCAACCACCCCGGTGAGACCGACCGCGGTCACCTCCACCTGGTGCTTGGTGATCAACTGGAGCAGCAGGTCCAGCGGTCCCTCGAACACATTGGTCTTGACGTGAAAGGTCATCAGCACTGGTCAGGATATTCAGGCACCGACCTTGCTCCCTGTCTTTGGCGGTTGATCAGCCAATTGGAGCAGCTCCCAATGGGTCCGGGAGATCGAGATCGGCCGCTTCCGGTGGTGGTTTCTGGCGAAGTCGACGACCACGGTCTCGCAGCCGAGCCGGGCCAGGTCATCGGCTCCGATCTCGCCATGGTCCCGATAGAGACGGGCCCTTGAGGTCAGGGGCAGCCGCAATCGGATCAGCACGGAGGCGAGGCTCCTGCCAATCAGGCCGAGACGGGCATGACGCTTGCCGACGTCGTGGAGAAGTGCCGCCCTAACGACTGTGACATCCTCCTCTCCGAAGCCGACCACCACCATTGCGGCGTGATACCCGTGACGCTGGTCCGGACCGGCTTGTGAGAAGAAGACCGCGGCTTCGGCCGGGCTGAGCCACTTCCGCACCGCGTCGATCTCGTCGTCTCTCAGCGGCTTTGAGAACAGGACGTCGAAGAAACGACGGGTGAGATGGCTCAGCGAGCCCGGCACTCCCCTAGCGGCCCGTGACCACTAGCCGACCTTGGTCTTGCAGTCGATGCAAAGCACTGAATACGGTCTCGCCTCGAGACGGGCCGACGGAATCTCCTGGCCGCAATTCTCACAGATTCCGTATGTCCCGTCCTCGATGTGCTGGAGGGCTCGGTCGACGCCATCCAACTGGGACTTGAGGGATTCGACCACGCCAAGGACCTCGGTCCGTTCCGCGGTCACCGAGGCGGCGTCCGCAAAGCTGCCCCCGAAGTCGATGTCGGAGCGAAGGTCACCCGTCTCGGCCGCGCCGAGATCGTCCAGCTGGTGAACCAGGTGGGCACGCTCCTCACGAAGCAGTCTCTCTGCCTTGGCGATGTCGAGCGTCGTCATCTGCTCCTCGGATGGGCCTGGACGTAGACCTCCACGAGATGGGCAGGACTGACCCTCGTGTAGATCTGGGTTGTCGAGATCGTAGCGTGACCCAGCATTTCCTGTACCGTGCGAAGGTCGGCTCCTGCCTCCACCATGTGGGTCGCGGCCGAGTGTCGGAGAACATGTGGCGACACTTTTTCCTCGGGAATACCTGCCTTTTCGGCATTCCCCTTCACCACGTCGAACATTCCCTGACGACTCAGCCTCCGGCCCCTCAGATTGAGAAATACCGGGTCTCCCCGCTGGGCTCGATGGACCAGGTTCATCCGATCCGGGAGCCACCGGGCGATGGCGGTGACCGCCTTGCCCCCGAGCGGCACCAGACGCTGCTTCGATCCTTTCCCGGTGACGATGACCACCCGGTCCTCGAGATCCACCTTGCCCAGATCGAGGCCCACAGCCTCCGAGACTCGGGCGCCGGTCCCGTAGAGAAACTCGAGCAGCGCCGAGTCGCGCCGCCCTTTCACCGTGGACAGGTCGGGGATCTCGACAAGACGTATCGCCTCGTCGACATTCAACGCCTTGGGGAAGGGATCGGGACGCCGGGGCGACTCGAGCAGGAGGGTCGGGTCTTCCTTACGGAGGTCTTCTATCACGAGAAACCGATGCAGGCCTCTGATCGCAGCCAGCTTGCGGCCTACCGTCGAAGAGGCCAACTCCCGACCCCTGAGCACCGCGAGATAGCCTTCGACCACGCCCTGGTCGGGCTCTCTCCCGTTCAGAAAGTCGAGGTACTGGTCGAGGTCACGTCGATAAGCGGCAATCGTGTTCAGTGCCAGCCCGCGTTCCACATCCAGTGCCAGCAGGTATTCCTCGATGCACTCCGGGAAGGAGAGGGAGCCAGGGCTCAAACCGCGGCGAGGGCCTCTTGCGGCGGGACATGGATCACTCCGAGGCTCTCAGCGACCGCCGGATGGCACACGGCGTTGCCCACCACGTTCATGCCGGAAAGGAGCTCGGGATGGGCGGCGACGGCCCCGTTGACCCCGAGGCTGGCCAGGCTCACCGCATAGCGAAGGGTGGCATTGGTGAGGGCGTAGGTAGAGGTGTGTGGCACGGCACCGGGGATGTTGCCCACGGCGTAATGGACCACCTCATGGACCTGATACACCGGGTCGGTGTGCGTCGTTTCCCGTGACGTCTCGAAGCAGCCGCCCTGGTCGATGGCGACATCCACCAGCACCGCTCCACGTTTCATCCCCCGGACCATGTCCTCGGTCACCAGCTTGGGGGCAGATGCACCCGGCACGAGGACGGTCCCGATCACGATGTCGGCGTCGAGAACCTGCTCTTCGAGAGTCAGCCTGTTGGAGTGAAGGGTCCTGATCCGTCCCTGATACAGCGAGTCGAGCCAGCGCAACTTGCCGATGTCGGTGTCCAGGACCACCACCTCCGCCTGCATCCCCATGGCGATCACGGCAGCGTTGGCGCCGGCCATGCCGCCACCGATGACGACGACCTTGCCCGACTTGACCCCGGTGACACCGCCTAGGAGCACGCCCCTTCCCCCCTGCGCCTTCTCCAGGAAGTAAGCGCCCACCTGAATCGCCATCCGACCCGCGATCTCGGACATCGGGGCGAGCAGTGGCAGCGAGCGATCGGGAAGCTGGACTGTCTCGTAGGCAATCGCTATCACGTTCTTCTTGAGCAGGCCCGTCGCCAGCTCGGGGTATGCCGCCAGATGCAGATAGGTGAAGAGGATCTGCCCGGGGCGGAACATCTCGACTTCGGACTTCTGCGGCTCCTTGACCTTGAGGATCATCTCGGCCCCGGCGAACACGTCTGACGCGGTGGGGACGATCGTCGCGCCCTGCGCCTCATACTCGTCGTCGTGAATGGTGGAGCCCTCGCCTGCACCCCTCTCGATGAGGACCCTGTGCCCACGCTCCGTCAACTCTCGGACGCCAACCGGAGTCAGGGCCACCCGGTGTTCCTCGGTCTTGACTTCTTTGGGCACGCCGACGATCAAAAGTCACCCTCCATGGCGATTGGCCTGGTGACGGGCAGGGTATCGGCCGCGGGCCGACTCTGCCTCACTCAGTGGTGAGATCCACCGTCTCCGTGAGCTCGATGACCTGTGGGCTCCGCTCGGCTGCGGCCCGGATCAATCCGGTGAACAGAGGGTGTGGCTTGTCGGGTCGGGATCGGAACTCTGGATGGGCCTGAGTGCCAACGAAGTAGGGGTGGTCGACGAGCTCGATGTACTCCACGAGATTGTCATCCGGCGACAGGCCGGACAGTCTCAATCCGGCCGATTCGAGGTCCTTACGGTACTTGTTGTTGACCTCCCACCTATGCCGGTGACGTTCGTAGACCAGCTCCTGACCGTAGAGCTCCCTCGTCTTCGAGCCTTCGGCCAGCTTGGCTGCGTAGAGACCGAGACGCATCGTGCCTCCCTTTTCCTCTACGTCTTCCTGGCTTGCCATCAGGTCGATCACCGGATGCGGGGTCGAGGGATCGAACTCGGTGCTGTTGGCGTCGGTCAGCCCGAGGACGTTCCGACTGAACTCGATCACCGAGCACTGGAGGCCGAGACAGAGACCGAGGAGCGGGACGTTGTTCTCCCTTGCGAAGCGGATGGCCTGAATCTTGCCTTCGACACCCCTGTATCCGAAGCCTCCGGGGATCACGATCCCATCGAGGCCTTCGAGGTAGGAGTCGGCCAACAGACCGGTCAGCTCGTCACTGGGCACCCAGGTCAGGTCCAGCTTCAACCCCTGTCCTGCGGCAGCGTGGCGCAGGGCCTCGGCGACCGACAGATAAGCGTCGGGCAGCCCAACATACTTGCCGACGACTCCGATCTTCACGCTCTCGGTGGCGGAATAGGCCTTGGCGACCATGGCACGCCAGGTCTCGAGGTTGGGGGGCCCGGTGACCAGGCCCAATCGGTCGCATATCACAGCGTCGAGCCCGCCGTCATGAAGGATCAACGGGACCTCGTAGATGTCATTGGCGTCGGGGGCGGCGATCACCGCACGTTGCTCGACGTCACAGAACAGGCTGATCTTCTTCCTCACCGCCTCGTCGATCTCCCGGTCCGAGCGCACGATGATCACGTCTGGGTGAATCCCCTTGCTGCGAAGCTCGGCCACGGAGTGTTGGGTCGGCTTGGTCTTCAGCTCCTCCGAGGCAGCGATGTAGGGCACCAGGGTGACATGGACGAATGCCACGTTCTCCCGGCCCACCTCGTTGCCGTATTGACGGATCGCCTCGAGGAAGGGGAGGCTCTCGATGTCACCGACCGTTCCCCCGACCTCGGTGATGACCACATCGACGTCCTGTTCACCAACCCGACGGATCCGGTCCTTGATCTCATTGGTGATGTGAGGGATGACCTGCACGGTGTCACCCAGATAGTCACCTCTTCGTTCTTTCTGGATGACCGAGAGGTAGACCGAGCCGGAGGTGACGTTCGAGCTCCTGCGAAGGTTCTCCCCGGTGAAACGCTCATAGTGCCCCAGGTCGAGATCGGTCTCCCCACCGTCGTCGGTGACGAACACCTCGCCGTGTTGGAACGGGTTCATCGTCCCCGGATCGACATTGATGTATGGGTCGAGCTTCTGGTTCACGACCCGCAATCCCCGAGACTTGAGAAGACGTCCCAGCGAGGATGCGGCTATTCCCTTGCCGAGGCTGGAAACCACGCCACCGGTGACGAAGACGTACTTGGTGGGAGTGGGTGGGGTGGAGGCTTCCTCAGCGGGGTCCGGAGTGTGGGATTCCGGTGTGAAAAGAGGGCCGTCCATGACGGAATTCCAATGTAGCACCGATCGCGTCGGAGGCGAGCATCATCAGGATCGGGCGCCTTCCAGGAGTTCGGCAGCCGCCTCGCGGCCCCGCAGGCTATCGGGCAAACCGGCCAGCATCCGGGACAGCTCGGTGAGCCGTTCCTCTCCATCGACCTTCCTCACGGTTGCCGTCGACTCCGATCTCTCGATGACGTAATGGATGTCGGCGTGGGCAGCCACCTGTGGGAGGTGGGTGACACACAACACCTGGCAGTTGCGAGCGAGATCGGCGAGCTTGCGACCCAGGGCGAGGGCGGTGGCGCCTCCGACGCCGGCGTCGACCTCGTCAAAGACCAGAGTGTCGGTGTCCTTGGAGCGGGTGGCAAGACGAAGAGCGAGCACGAGTCGGGACAACTCCCCGCCGGAAGCGACATCCTGAACCGCTCCGGCCTCCAGCCGGTCATCGGAGGCAAACATGAGATCCACCCGGTCTGCGCCCGATGGGCCCGTGTCCACGGTCTCGATCGAGAAGGTCACGGCGGCCGATGCCAGCCCGAGAGCGGCAAGATGGGCGCGGGTTTCGTCCTCGATCCTCTTGGCGGCGGCCTGGCGGGACGTCCTCAGCTTCGAGCCGACTTCGACCAGTTCGGCTTCGGACTGTCGTACCAGATCCTCGATACCGGAGGCCTTGTCGAGCAACTGGTCCAGCTCACTCACCCGTCGGGCAGCATCGGCGCCGAACTCGAGGACCTCTTCGAGGGTTCTGCCGTACTTTCGCTTCAGCTCGCCCAACGACGTCAGCTGCTGTTCGAGCAGCTCCAGAGTCTGTGGGTCGTCGCGGGAGGTCTCGGCCAGGTCTCGGACGGTGCGCAACAGATCGTGGGCTAGGTCGCCAATAGTCTCGGCCGTCGCAACCTGCTCATTGATCCCGGGATCGATCGTGGCCAGCTTCCGAAGACGTGAGACGACGTTGCCCGTGTTCTCCGCTGCGGCCTCCAGCTCGTCGGTGGCGGCCACCAGATTCTCCCGGAGCATCTCCGTGTTCTTGAGCCTGGATGTCATCGATTCCAATCGCTGGTCGTCCCCGACAGACAGCCCGGCTGCCGCAATCTCATTGGCCTGATACCGAACCAGGTCCAGCTCACGCTCCAAACCCATCCGGTCGCCTCCGAGACGGCGTTGATCGTCGAGGGCTGACCGGTATCGGGCCCAGGTCTCGTCGTAGCGGGCCCTGGTCTTCGATCCGTTCTTGTCGAGCATCCCGTCGACCAGGCGGAGTACGGAATTGCTCCTTTTGAGCAGCATTTGGTCGTGCTGGCCGACTATCTCAACCAGACCACCGAGTCTCCCCTCGAGGATGCCGGCGGAGACGAGATTCCCGTCGAGGTAGGCGCGGCTCTTTCCGTCACGTGGGACGACACGGTTCACGCCGAACTCGGATTCTCCCTCCTCGAAGAGACCCTCCACGACTGCCTCCTCGGCAAACGGGCCGACCGCGGTTTGCTTCGCCTTCTCGCCGGTGAGGAGACGCAGAGCACCAAGGAGAAGCGTCTTGCCGGTGCCCGTCTCGCCGGTGATGACGGTGAAGCCGGGCCCGGGCTCGATTGATGCATCTTCGAGGACACCGAGGTTTCGAACCCGAAGATGGGTCAGCATCAGCCGAGACCGAACTTCTCGGTGATTATCTTGGTGAAGGGGCGGTTGTGGAACTTCACGAACCGGGCCGGACGGCTACCCCGCTCGATCTCGACGGTCTTTCCCGCGCCGAGATGCCCCATGTCGGCCTTGTCGACTGTCACCTTGACCGGGCGGTCCGTTCCTACCTTGATCGAGAGCCGGGTGGTCGGTGGCAGGACGAGGGTTCGATCGAAGAGGGAGTGGGCCGCCACAGGGGTGAGGATCATTGCGTTGAGCACAGGGTCGACCAGCGGCCCCCGAGCCGAGAACGAATATGCGGTGGAACCGGTCGGAGTGGCCACGATCAAGCCGTCGGCCCGGTAGGTCAGGAAATGGGAGCCGTCAACGGCTACGTCCAGTTGGATCAGCCTCTGACTGTCCACCTTCTCCACCACCACGTCGTTGACGCCGGTTGCCGACCTGCCATCGACAGTTGCCGTCAACGTCATCCGCTCGGCCAGGTCGAAGTCGCCGGCGAGGAGTCGGGAGATAACCGCATCCATCTCGTCGGGCTCGGCTTCTGCCAGAAACCCCATGGTGCCCAGGTTGAACCCGACGATGGGCACGTCGTAGACGAGGGCGCGCTGGGTGGCCGCCAGCATCGTCCCGTCGCCACCGACGGCGAGAACGATGTCAGGGGCCTCTTCGCCCGAGTCGACCACTTCTCCCCCGGCGGCGGTGATGGACTTGCCCAGGGTCTTGGCGAAGACACGCGCGTTTTCGGGGCCCTTCCGGACCTCGAGAGAGAACTTCACGCTGGTACCTCCAATGGAAGGCTGACCCCGCCTTTCCGGAGCCAGAGTAGGTACTCGACGTTGCCATCCCCGCCTTCTATCGGTGACCTGATCAGACCCCGTGCCCCGAGACCGACCTCGCCCAGGCATTCGATCACCTTTCTGATGGCTTCGTCCCGAATCGACTGCTCGCGCACGATCCCACCCCGGCCCACCTGGCCCTTGCCCGCTTCGAACTGAGGTTTGACCAGGAGGATGAGGTCGGCGTCATCCGTGGCAGCCTCGGCCAGCTTCCCGGCGACTGCACACAACGAGATGAAGGAAAGATCGGCAACGATCATGGGGAAGGGCCCGCCGATACCGGATATGTCGACAAGCCTGAAGTTGGTCCGCTCGAAGGAGATGACTCTTGTGTCGCGCTGGAGGGATTCGTGGAGTTGGGCCCTCCCCACGTCGAGCGCGACCACTCGACCAGCGCCCGCCTCCAGCGCCACCTCGGTGAAGCCACCGGTCGAGGAGCCGACATCGAGCACGGTCTTTCCGGTGACGTCCACCGCAAATGCGTCGAGGGCGGCGAGCAGCTTCAAGGCACCGCGAGACACCCATCGCTTCTCATCAGAAACCAACTCGATCGGGGTGTCGGCGGTGACCAGCGAAGCGGACTTGGGTGTCGGCATCCCCTTGATGAGAACCCTGTTCTCTGCGATGAGCCGCTGCGCTTCGGTCCGGCTCTGAGCGAGTTCGCGCCGGACGAGCTCGGCGTCGAGACGGCGTCGGCTCAGGACGGCTCCGATTCCTCGAGGATCGAGCCGAGGAGGTTGGCCAGTTCGGCAGCCGGTTCCGGCAGTTCGGCAGGGTCGAGCTCCCCGAGGCGCGCCAAGGCGGCCTCCAGCTTCTCGATTTGCTCCTGGGTGAGGTCCATGCCCGGATTATCGCCCATCCCGGGTGGAGATCACCAGATCTTCGATGTCAGAGCTCGAGGGCACCCGGATCGGCAGGTACATCCACCGCGTGCTCCTCGAGGGCGCTCAGCGGGACAATCTCCAAGGCACGCTGGTGGGTGGAGGCCAGCACCACCGGCGCCGCCATGCCGGCGTCGTGAGCCCGAAGCCAGTTGGCCGCAGTCACGCACCAGCGGTCGCCGGGCAGCAGCCCCGGGAACATGAACTGTGGCATCGGCGTGCTCAGGTCGTTTCCGATGCTGCGCTGATGATCCAAGAACTCTGCTGTCACTACTGCGCACACCGTGTGACTACCCAGATCTTCCAGTCCCGTAACGCAATCCCCGTCGCGATAGAACCCGGTCAGCGGATCGACCCCGCATGGCTCAAGTTCACCGCCCAGGACATTGCGGTCAGTCATTGGCGGCCAGTATCGCGCGTCACGGACGGGCGTCTCCCCAAGGACCCCCTCCGGCCCTGACGGGCCACCTCCCCCTCCGGAGGAGGAAACGTGGGCTCTGTTTCTCCCCCCGCAGGAGGAAGGGGGGGTTCTGGGGGCGGGTGGTGCGAAGAACCTCCCCCTTCGGGGGAGGAAACGCGGGCTCTGTTTCTCCCCCCGCAGGGGGGAGTGCCGGCGGAGCCGGCGAGGGGGGATCTGGGCAATCAGGAAGCTGCAAGCACCAGGTCGACCGCTGCGGCCAGGTCGGGGACGACGTGGTCGGCGCCGGTGGCTTGGCCCGGGTGGGTCACCCCGGTCAGGACCAGGATCGAGGTCCAGTCCGGTTCGGCTTGGGCCAGGGCGATGTCGGTGTCGAGACGGTCACCGATCACCCAGGCCTGCCCGATTCCCTTCGCCCTGAGCAAGGCACGCATTGGGGGGTGTGGCTTGCCGGCGATCTCGGGGGCCAATCCCGTCGTCACCTGCACCGCCGCCACGCAGGCGCCGCCACCGGGGAGCAGACCTTCGGCCACCGGGTAGGTGGGATCGGTGTTGGTGGCGATGAACCGCGCCCCCAACCGCACCGCGTCGGCGGCGCGGGTCAACCGGTCGTAGTTCAGGTCCCAATCGAGACCGACCAGGAGCGCCGTGGCCTCCTCCGGATTCTCGGTCACGCCGATGCCGGCCTCTGCCAATGCGGAGAGGATCCCGTCCGATCCCAGCACCATCACCGGGCCCCGGTTCTCGCCCAGCAGGTGAACCGCCGCCTGCGACGAGGTCACAATCGAATCCGGCGATATATCCACCCCCGTGACCCGCGAGATCTTCTCACTGATCGTGGCCGGGGACTTGGTGCTGTTGTTGGTGGCGAAGAACAGGTCGACACCTGCATCGAGCAGTCTTTGCAGCGCCAGGTCGGAGCCGGGCAGGACCTGATCGCCTCGATAGATGACGCCGTCGATGTCGCAGATGACATTCATGACCCGGTGTAGAACCGCTCCAACACCCTCTCGTAGAGGGCAGTCGTCCGATCCACCGAAGCCACAGAGACCCGCTCGTCGTTCCCGTGGAACAGGGCCAGCATCTCGGAAAAGCTCATCCGGTCGTCGAAGAGCCCCACCCCGTAGCAAACAGTGCCCTTTGCCCGCCAGAACCGGGCGTCGGTGGCAACGGTCATCAAGGTCGGGGTCAGGTTTCGATGGCCGTCCAGCTCCTCCACCGCATCGGCAATCGCCTCCCACAGTTCGTTGCCGACCGGGGAGACGGTCGGCTCGCCGTCCATCACCGGGAGGATCTCGATCTGGTCGGCACCGGTGCCCATCGCCTTCCTGAGATGGGAGTCGACGAACTCCCGGTCCATCCCGGGCAGACCCCTGATGTCCACCTCGGCATGGGCCCTGTCAGCCACAACATTGGTCTTGGAGCCCGCCTTGAGCAGGTTGGTGGAGATGGTGAGATGGGTCGCGGCATGGATGTAGCGGGCCATCGCCGGATCGTCGACCGCGATCCGGTCGATCTCGTCGTCGAGTTGGTCGAGATCGGTCAAACGGCGCAGCGAGTCCTCGTCCAGGCCAAGGTTCTCCACGAATCTGACCCACTCCCGGGTCACGGCGGCCGGAGAGGGTGTCTCGATGACACCCGCCAGGGCCGTGATCATCTTGTGCAGCGCGTTGTCCGTCCCATACGGTGCCGACCCGTGCCCAGGCTTGCCCTGTGTCTTGAGGACCGACCAGTAGGCCCCCTTCTCCCCTATCGACACGGGGACAGACCGTTGGCCCCCAACGGAGAGAGCCGGGTACGCAACTTCGGTGAGAAGGAAATCCGCTTCCACCAGGTCCCATCGCTGGTCCACCAGCGGCATTGCTCCCAGCCGCCCACCGGCCTCCTCGTCGGCCACGGCGGCAAAGACCAAGTCGCCGCGGGGCGTCTTCTCACCCGTTAAATAAGGACGGACTGCAACGGTCATCGACGCAGTCACATTCAGCATGTCGACCGCACCCCTCCCGTAGACGAAACCATCCACAATCTCGGCAGAGAACGGGTCGACAGACCAGCCAGAGGCGTCCACGGGCACAACGTCCAGATGTGGCACCAGGGCGAGTGACGGGGCGGAAGGGTCCGAGCCCTCCACCCGGTACACGAGTGACTGGCGGCCGGGCTCCACCTCGAACACCTCG
>CAZRID010000019.1:0-18052 GCA_964600055.1 uncultured Acidimicrobiaceae bacterium | reverse complement strand
CGACATGGTCGATGTGGTGATCACCGATGACACGTCCCTCTCGGTGGGGGAAATCGCCGTCAATCTGGTGTTTTCGTCGGCTGAAGTGTTCGACGTCGCTGACCTGGGAACTCAGGGGCAACGTTTCGTTTCTCTTCGGATGCCGTCAGCGTCGGCCGCTGAGGTGGCCCGGGCCGCGGCCGCAGGCCAGGTCCGACTGGTGTTGGTGGCAGGGGACGGCCGATGAGTCTTATCAGCCTCTGCTCGGCCCATGGGTCTCCGGGTGTGACCACGACCGCTTTGGCGTTAGCCGCTTCCTGGCCCGCCGATCGTCGCTGTTTGCTGGTTGAGGCTGATCCGTTCGGTGGGATGATTGGCGCCCGCTACGGGCTTGGTCAAGCACCGGGTCTGTCCTCGTTGGCCGCGGTTGCTCGTCGGGGCCTCGACTGGGAAACGGTATGGCGGCACGCCCAAGAGCTGCCTGGTGGTGTTCCGATACTCGTCGGTCCAGCCTCGGCCGACGAAGCCCAAGCCGTGCTACGCGACTTGGCCGGGATCTTGGCCGACTGGAGTTCGGCACAGTCGGAGCTGGACGTGATCGTCGACTGCGGGCGTATCGGTTCCGGTCCGGTGGGCCATGAGTTTCTGGCGCGCGCGGATGTGACGATGGTGGCGACGCGTCCGAAGGTGGATCAGATGCGGGTGGTAGCCCACCGATTAGGCGCCCTCGAAGCTTCGGGGCTGGACGTGCGGTTGCTTCTGGTGGGCGACCGTCCGTATGGAGCAGCGGAGGTGGCTTCGACCATGCCCGCCGAGGTCGCCGGTGTCATCGCTTGGGATCCTCGAACCGTCGCCATCCTCGAAGGTGGAGCCGGCGCGGCCCGCGATGTTCGCCGATCTCCTTTTGTCCGATCGGCGGCGACTCTGGCCGCGCAACTGGCCAATTGCCTCCCAGAAGCCAGCGACGTTGCAATCGCGGTCCGGACCCCAATCGTTGTCGGAGCTGAGGGCAAGGTTCTCCGGTGACAGTCGACACCGACCTCGGGGCTCAGCTCCACCGGAGGGTGGCCGACAAGCTGAGCGATCAGCTCCGCACCGTCGACGGGGACGGGCCGCTCAGCCCTGATGACGAGCGGGCTTTGACCCTGTCGCTGATCTCAGACGAACTGCAACGGCTGGCCGAGGAGGCTTACCGGAACGGGCAGACTCCGCTCGACCCGGTGACCGAGGCAGAGTTGGGCGAGGCGGTGTTCGACCGGGTGCACGGGTTGGGTCGGCTCCAGCAATACATCGACGACCCCGACTTGGCCAACATCCATGTCAACGGCTTCGACAACGTCTGGTTGGTCTATCGGGACGGCACCAAAGCCAGAGGAGACCCAGCCGCCGACTCGGACCGGGAACTGATCGACATGGTGGCGACCGCCGCCCGCCGATTGGGACGATCCGAGAAGCGATGGGATCAGGTCTCCTGGGAGCTCCATCTGCAGCTCCCCGGCGGGGAACGGCTTCACGCTGTCCTCGGGCTGACCGGCCGCCCCGCCATCACCATCCGCCGACACGACTTCACCATCTGCCGTCTCAAACATCTGGTCGATCTGGGCGTGATCGACGAGGGCCTGGCCGGGTTCTTGGCAGCAGCGGTAAGGGCCAAGCTCAACCTGATCGTGGCTGGTGGGACCAACACCGGCAAGACCACCCTGCTCAGATGCCTCCTCAACGAGATCCCCCCAGATGAACGTGTGGTCACAGTCGAAGACAACCTCGAGATCGGCTTGGACCGCTTCGTCGACCTCCATCCCGATCAGGTGTGCTGGGAACGCCGCGGGGCCAACATCGAAGGGCGGGGAGAGGCATCCCTAGCCGATTGTGTCCGTGCCACCCTCCGCCAAAACCCCGACCGGGTAGTCGTCGGCGAAATCCGGGGAGTGGAAGTTGTCGACATGCTCCGAGCCATGTCGCAGGGCAACGACGGGTCGATGTCCTCGATCCACGCCGACTCCTCGAAAGGTGCCCTGCTCCGACTCGGGATGTACACAGCGGAAGCCGGCCTCGATGAGGAGACGTCCAACAAGTGGATCGCCAACTCGGTCGACCTGATCATCCATCTGGGATGGGTGGACGGGATGAGGCGGGTCACTTCGGTCCGGGAAGTGTTGGAGGCCGAAGCACGACAGATCGCCACCAACGAGATCTACCGTCCGGCCGGCGACGGCAGAGCTGTCCCGGCGCCGGGACCCACCATCCGCAACGACACCCTCCACCGCCTGGTCGACGCCGGGTTCGACCCTCAGCTGCTGGCCAACCCCAAAGGCTGGTGGTGAGACGATGCAAATCCTGATCGTGGCCGTGGTCGGAGCTTTAGGCGGGTTGGGGCTGTGGCTGGGGATCACCGCCATTCGAGGCGTCCGAGTTCTCCCCGACCCGGCAGGTCTGGTCCCCAAGGCGATACCACAGGAACGGGCTGCCCTCTGGCTCGTCGCCGCGATCGGAGCAGGGGCCCTAGTCGGATTCGGGACCGGCTGGCCGGTGGCCGGAATCGGCACCGCCGCGGCGGTAGTGGCAGCACCCGCCGCCCTCGGGGGTGGTGCCCGCCGACTGGAGGAGACCGCCCGGGCCGAAGCGATCGCAACCTGGGCCGACATGATCCGCGACACCATGGCCGGGGCCTCAGGGTTGGAAGAGTCGCTGATCCAGACCGCAACGGTAGCGCCGGCCCCGATCCGTCCCCAGCTGCAGACCTTCGCCCTCCGGCTCCGTCATCAACCCCTCGAAGCCGCCCTGACCGGTCTCGCCGCCGACCTCAACCACTCATCAGCCGACATGATCGTGGCCTCACTGGTGGCAGCGGCCCGGCTCGAAGCCAGAGACCTGGGCGGTTTGCTGGCCCGCCTGGCCGAGGCGATCAGAGGTGATGTCCGGATGCGGGTCCGAGTCGAGGTGGGCCGAACCCGAATCCGTACCTCGGCTCGGATCGCGGTTGTCACTACCGCCGCCACGGTGGTCTTCCTGTACCTGTTCGCCGGTCACCTGCTCGAGCCATACGACACCGCCGCCGGACAAGCATGGTTGGCGGTCGTGATGGGAGTGTTCTTCGGGGCAGGGGTGATGCTGTCCCGCTACAGCCGCCTCGAGGTGCCGGAACGTTTCACCCTCCGCCACACACCATCAGAACTGGAGGTGCGAAGATGACAGCGCTGGCGGTGATGGGCGCTGGGGGAGGGATCGGACTCGGGCTCTACCTTCTCGCCCGGGCGATGTTCCCGCGGCCGGTACCGCTCAGGCGAGCTTTGGCCGATCTAGAGCGAGTACGGCCCTCGCTGGCTGACCTCGAGCCCGGTCTCGTCGACTCGTCTTCTCAGCGGGTGGCGGAGCGGGTCGGGAGAGCCGCCATCGGCTTTTTCGAAGCGACCGGTCTGGTGGATCTGGGACGGCTGCGACTTCGGCTCCGAGCCCTCGCCAAACCGGTAGAACGTCATGCCTACCACAAGCTGATCGGAGGAATCGGTGGATTCGCCCTGCCGGTCGTTTTCAATCTGGTTCTACTGGCTGGTGGGGTATCGATGTCGCTCGGGCTGACCAGCTTGCTCGCTGTGGCGTTGTCGGTGGCAGGTTTCATGTTCCCAGACTTGGGACTAGCCGAACAGATCGAACGTCGCCGCCGCGATTTCCGCCACTCCCTCTCGGCCTACCTGGACCTGGTGACGATCATCCTGGCCGGAGGAGGCGGACTCGAAACCGCTCTCGGGACCGCGGCCGAGGCCGGCGACGGGTGGGCCTTCACCGAGATCCGCTACGCCCTCCGCAAAGCCCGCCTTTCAGGCCGCAGCGCCTGGGACCTCTTCGACGAACTCGGACAGGAACTCGGAGTGAACGAACTGTGCGAACTGGCCGCCTCCGCCCACCTGGCAGGCGATCAAGGCGCCCGAATCCGAGCCTCTCTGGCCGCCAAAGCCGACTCAATGCGATCCAACCAGACCGCCGCCATCGAAGCCCAAGCCGAATCCGCCACCGAGAAGATGCTGCTCCCGGTGGTGACCCTGGTAGTGGGGATGATCCTCTTCATCGGTTTCGGTGTAGTCCAAGCCATCTCCACTCCCGGCACGGTCCCATCGCCATGACCCCACCAATCCGACTATTGCTGTCTGTTGTGCACCAACCAAGGAAGGGAGCCTCATCCATGTCCACCTACGTCGACTACGCCCGCCTCCTGATCGAAACCGCACTCACCCGAACCGGGATCAAAGTCCGTGACGAGCGGGGCGCCATGTCAACCGAAGCCGCCGTCCTCACCGGCGTTCTCGTTGCGATCGCGGTAGCCGCCGGGGTGATCCTCCTGGCCAAGATGCGATCCAACGCCGAAGCCATCCCCGACAACGTCTCCCCGCCCAGCTGAACCAAACGACCAGCAATGAGCATGGGAAACCGTCGACATGAGAAGGGCCTCACCTCAACCGAGGTGGCGGTACTGATGCCGATCCTGATCGCCCTGGTTCTGGTCCCGATCCAGGTGGGACTGTGGTGGCATGCCAAACAAGTCGCCGACGGTGCCGCCCGTGAAGCGGTCGACGCTGCCCAGGTGATCTCGGCCACTGAAGCCGACGGGGAACGGGCCGCGCACCGTTTCCTCGACGTGGCCGGCAACATCGACCAACCACAGGTGACAGTCACCATCGCCGCCGACCTGGTCACAGTCGAAGTGACCGGACGAGCACCGAGGCTGCTGCCCGGATTCGACTGGCAAGTGACCGCCCAAGCCGTGGCACCGATCGAACGGTTCATACCGGAGCCCGACCGATGAACCGCCCCATTAATCAGTGGGGAGCGGTCTCGACTGAACTGGCGGTGATTACTCCACTACTGATCGGGTTCATGCTGCTGGTGGTCTTCGCCGGACGGGTCGCTCAGGCTGAAGGCGACGTCGCCCAAGCCGCCCACGAAGCCGCCCGGGCCGCCTCCCTCCGCGCCAACCCCGAAGCCGCCACCGCCGCCGCCACCGAGGTCGCCACTGCCAACATCGCCGAAGGTGAGGTGGGATGCCGCCACCTCCAAGTCGCCGTCGACACTGCCGACTTCACCGCCGGCGGACAGGTCGTTGTCACTATTACTTGTCAGGCCGACTTCGCCGACATCGCCATGCTGGCCGTACCCGGCACTAGAACCTTCGAAGCTACCGCCATCGAAGTGATCGACACCTACCGGGCCCAGCCACGGAGCCTCCCATGACCCACGCAAGCAGCGAGCGGGGAGCCCTCTCAACGTTCATGGCGGTGATCGCCTTCGCATTGCTGATGTCGGCCGGGCTGGCAGTCGACGGCGGACGGAAAATCAACGCCCTCCGCGAGGCAAGCCACCTGGCCGACAACGCCGCCCGCGCCGGCGCCCAAGCCGTCGACCTGGACACCCTCCGCAGCACCGGACAACTCCGTCTACTGCCCGACCAGGCAATTGCCCAAGTCGACCAGTACCTGGAACGGCTCGGCCACTCCGCCGACGTCACCGTCGCCGGCGACACCATCACCGTCACCATCAGCCTCACCGTCAACCCCATCCTCCTCCCCACCGGGCCGATCACGGTCACCGCTACCGAAACCGCCACCGCCATCACCCAGGAGCCCTGATGCGACACCTAGCCGACCTCCTCAAAGGCTTCGCCGCCCTCATCGGGGCAGTAGCCCTGGTCGTCATAGTTCCGGCCGCCCTGGCCGTCTACGTGGGGTGGCCCCTACCCACCCGACTTCCGACTCTCGACCAGGTCGGACTTGCATTCCGGAGCGGAATCGACCCGCAAGTGCTCGTCAACGCACTGGCGGTGGTGGTCTGGCTGACCTGGGCCCAAATCGTCGCCGCCCTCACCTCAGAAGTAGTCGCCGCCGTCCGCGGACGGACAGCTCGACATCTCCCGATCTTCCCAGGGCTGCAGATGGCAGCCACCCACTTGGTAACTGCCATCACCATCGCCGCCTCCACCCTGGGACCACTCCGCACCGTCGCCACCGGAGCCAGCGCCCTCCAGGCCATCGCCATCGCTGTCGACCCAGCCATCAGCTTCCAGCCGCAGACCCACAGTCCCGATCCCAGGGGCGCAACTGGAAACCTGAAACCACTGGAGACCGAACGACTCAGCTACCGGGTGGCCAAATTCGACACCCTCTGGAAGGTCGCCGAGAAGACACTCGGAGACGGACGACGCTGGCAGGAGATCCGCCAACTCAACGTCGGTCGGGTGATGGCCGACGGGGACACCATCACCGCAGCCACTGAAACTCTCAGCCCGAACTGGCAACTCCTCCTTCCGGACGATGCCGACCTTCCCGACCCCGACGACACGACAACACCAGTCCCCGAAACAGTGGTCGTAGAACCCGGAGACCACTTCTGGAAGATCGCCGAAGAGAACCTGGAACAGGGATGGGGACGTCCCCCAACTGACCTGGAAACGGCTGACTACTGGCGGCATCTGGTCGAACAGAACCGTCCCAACTTGCCGGCACCGTACGACCCCAACCTGATACAACCTGGCCAAACCTACGACCTGCCCCCAATTCCTCTAGATCCTTTTTCGAGCCCTCCCCATGACATTGGAACCCAGGCTTCCAACCTCCCGGCCGAGTCGTTGGAGGTCAAACAGGGCGACAGCTTCTGGACGATCGCCCAGCACACCCTCGCCAACGCATGGGGTCGTGCACCCTCGAACCCCGAGATCACCGGATATTGGCAGCGTCTGGTCGCAGCCAATCACGACCGCCTGCTTCCACCCCATGACCCTGATCTCATCTACCCCGGACAGACCATTCGCCTGCCCCGATTCGTCGATAGCCCCCGAACCTCGGACGACCCTGCCCCTGTCCCTGAAGGTCCAAACGTGCCGGAGCCGGGCGAGTCGCCAGAACCTCGATCGGAAAGCCCAACCAGCGAGATCCCCGCCGACATCCCAGAACCGGAGGAGACTCCTGAGAACAGCCTCCAGCCGCCAACGGTCCCCTGGACCGAGCCGGCACCGGAGACGATCCCACCGTCAGAGAGCACCGAAACCACACGTCTTCAACCGAGTCCGCCTCCCGCTGAGGACACCGACGATCACGACGAAAACTCGAGCGGAGAGCTGTTACCGATAGCCAGCACTCTCGCCGGCCTCGGAGTCCTCGCCGCCGGCATCACCGCGCTGTTGCGTCGACTCCGAAGTGCCCAGCTCCGTCACCGCCAGCCAGGAACGATTCCGACCCCACCACCACCTGAGACCGCCGCCGTCGAAGCGGCCATGACCGTCGCCGCAGCTCCCAACGCAGCCGAATTCATCGACCTCGCTCTCCGGGCCTTGGCCCGCGCCGTCACCGCCTCGCACCTTCCGCCACCCCAACTGGTGGGAGTGCTCATCGACGATCAGCTGCTGCGAGCCCTGCTCTGGACCCCGCAACACGATGCACCATCCGGCTGGCAGGTCGACGACGACGGACGCAGTTGGACCCTTCCAACCCACATCGACATCGACCAGCTTCGCCAACTGGCTGCCGGCAGCCCAGCCCCCTACCCGAGCCTGGTCACGGTCGGTCACGGCGACCGGTCCCAGATCCTGTTGGACCTCGAATACCTGGGAGCCGTCCAAGTCAGCGGCGACCCCGAAGATGTCACCGCCACCTGCGTCACGATGGCCACCGAACTCGCCACCAGTGCCATCGCCGACAGCCTCCAAATCGTCTGCGTCGGATTCGGACACGACCTCGCCGACCTGGAACGGGTACGGGTCGTGGACACTCTCAAAGAGGTCCTTGGAGAGGTTGATCGGAAAGCCGCCGCCATCACCCACCTGACCGCGGTCTCGCCACTGGAGGGTCGGCTGTCGCCGGCTAGTGGGGATAGCTGGGAACCGATCATCATCTTCGACCCTTCCACCGACCCGCCCGAAGGATCCGATCATCTTCTCGCCACAGCTCACGCCGGGCGGGGAGTGGCAGCCGTGGTCGGATACCCAACCGGTGACCGTTGGCGTCTCCACATCGCCGAGGGGACCGTCCGGATCGACCCCCTCGGCCACACCTTCGCCCGCCGCGACCTCACCAACAGTGAACGGATCGCCGTCTCCGATCTCGTCGCCGCTGCCAAAGACCTGAAAGGAGTTACAGAAGACCTCACAACCGAACCGGCCTTTCTGAGCCAACTGAGCGAAACGAGCCAACCGAGAGAACAAGTGCCGACCCAGGTGGAGCTGTTTCCCGCTACAGAGAAGGGGTCGAATCCTGAGTCGGCTTCGACGCCGACCGTGCGAGTTCGGGTCCTGGGGCCGCTGCGGGTCGAAGGTCTCCCCGGACGCTTCCCACTCCGGAAGTGCACCGAACTTGTCACCTACCTCACGTTTCATCGTCACGGCGTCGAGGGTGACAACCTCATGGAAGTCCTGTGGCCCGAGCAGCCACCCGACTATCCCCGCCTCAACCGTCACATGTCCCGCACCCGCAGCACTCTGGGCGATGCCCCCGGCGGGGAGCCGTTCCTGCCCTACGTCACTGACAGTGTCTATCGGCTGAGCTCCCAACTCGGAAGCGACCTTGAAACGTTCACCCGTCTCATCAGAGAAGCCGACCGGACTTCCGGATCGCCGGCCGAGTATCTCCGAGCCGCCCTCGAACTGGTCGAAGGGGCTCCGTTCACCGGGGCCGGCAACGCCTACACCTGGGCCTACACCGACGGAATCATCACCCACAGCATCATCACCATCGACAACGCCGCCCATCGCCTCGCTCTACTGGCTCTTGACAGCGACAATCTCGAGGAGGCTGCCTGGGCTGCCCGTAGGGGTCTGATGGCTACCGGGGCGTGTGAAGAGTGCTACCGCAACCTGATGCGAGCCGCGATCGCTGACGGTAGCCAGGTTGCCCTCGAGGCCATTTACGACGAACTGGTCGCCGTGGTCGATGCTGACGAAGGACCGGACGCGGCTAGCTACCTCGATCCCGAGACGATCCAACTGTACGAGGACAACACCAGGCGCCGACGCCGACGGGCGGGGTGATCCGGTCTTCGGTCACCAAGGACCGACCGGCGAAGACTCGTATCTACTTGGTCACCTGCTTCCGAGTTCGACCAACTGGATTCGACTCTTGTGGACTGCGTATCACAGATGGTCGACTTCCTCACATGCCACAGGTCTACGCTGACTCCCGGTGGAGCGGGTGGCGCGTACTAGAGTTTTATCAACCCGCAGCACGCAGGCGCGGGTTTCCATTCTCGTCGCTCTCGAACCACACAGTCGCCTCGGGTGTCTGTTGTCCCGAGACCTCTCCGGGCTCGAGGGGAGAGCCATGGGATACCCCGTAGCTCCGAGACGCCATGATTCGTTCCAGCTCCGCGGCGACACGATCGCCCATCCCCAAATGATCAAGAACCTGTCCGGCGATGCCGTCAGGGTCGCGTGACAATGCAAGGAGAACATGCTCGGTGCCGACGTAGTCGTGACCGAGCCGATCGGCCTCTACCCATGCATCCAGTAGGGTCCGCCGAACACGCATGGTCAATGCATTCACGGTGAAACCATTCGACATCCAGCCATTATGCCCCTGAAACAGCCTGCATGGCAGACCAGCACTACCGAGCCAAGGCCTCCCATCGAACGCCCTCTATGCGCTACAACGCGCCTTTCCCTGAGTGTCCTGTAACGGCACATAGGTCGGCTGCTGATGGTTTGGGTGCTCACGGTTCGAGGAGCCAGAATTGGGGCGAGGATCCGTCCGGGAAGTTGGCGGAGCCGGGTGCGATCCCTGCGTCGAAAATGAGGATCTCCTCGCCGGTCCACACCGAAGGCGGACCAGGATGCTTCGGGGAGAATCGAGGGATCGATGGGATCGTCGACCATTGTCCATCAGAGAGCACAGCGGTCGTTCCGCACGAGTCGACGAGCAAGCCCAAACCTATCGACATGCCGGCCGGGATGTCGGTGCAGTCCCGACCGGGGAACTCTGGGCTGATAATCCACTGGCCCGCGTCGAGGTCCAGACCGGCGACACCGGTCTCTTGGGGAACGAAAGTGAGCAGCCACAGGGTCGAGCCATCCCAGATATGGGTTGGTGAGCCGCGGGTTACCGGCATCTGGATGTCGTCGAATGGCCGGGGCAGCTCTCGCCACGAGTCTGATTCAGGATCGTAGGTGACAGTGTCGACTCGTTGGTCGTCGCTGGCCACAACGACGAGTTCTGAGCCTGTCCAGTGAGCAGTTATCCAGAAGGTGGGACGGTCACGTGGTGGACGTGGCGTCAACTCCGTCCAGGTGTCAGCGACCGGGTCGTAGGAGGCAACCTCAGAAGGGTCCGGGCCAACATAGATCACCTCCGAACCGGTCCAGGCAGCCGCATATGGGTTACCCCCGTCGAGAGGTCCATCGGGAAGCAGCTGCCATGAATCGGACTCTGGGTCATAGGCCGCGCCGTCGGCGATGGGAACAATGGTCTCGGGTTCATCGCCGTCGCCTTTGATTCCACCCCAATAGATCACCTCGGTTCCTGTCCAGACCCCGACGTGGCCGCTCCGCGGCGAGAGCGGACTATCTGACAGGACCATCCATGTGTCGGTGGCCAGGTTGTAGCGGGCGCCGTCCTGGAAAGTATTCGGGGTGTCTTCTTGCAGTCCTCCCCAGATGACGAGCTCATCGCCCGTCCAGACTTGAGGGAAGTCGCTGCGTCTCTCGAGCGGCCATTCGGCCAACTCGCGCCAACCGTCCGGCTCATCTTCACCGACAGTCGACGGGCTCGTATCGTTCGGTACAGACGACGAAGGCGAAGCGTCGGCCGGTTCAACAGTCATTGACGGTGGGCCGCTGGTGGTAGGCGGAGACGCTTGCGATCCGGTGCAGCTCACCACGACGACACTCACAGCGAGACATAGGCCAAGCCGGGTCTTCACACTCATGAGACGTCTACCAGGAGGACAAAGTTTCCTGACAGGCCAACACAGATCAATCGTTCCCGAGCAATACCTCAGCGGTCAACTGCGCCAGATCGGCATGTCGGTGAGCTCGCACCTGTTGTTACGAAACCCACGTAACGATCGTTATGCCCGTGTCCTCGGGATCAGCCGGTTCCCACGCTTGGCCGTCCCACTGGAACTGCTGGGTGCCCCCCGAGGCACCGTCACGCGCGGTGTGCGATCCAACCTCGACACCGACCACGTTGGAGTCGAGTTTGGTTACCGGCCCCACAAACATGAGGATCGCTCCGCCATCCATCAGCACTCCGTCGATCACCATTGCGCTGGCCTGTTGTTGGTTGACGAACTCCACTCCCCCCAGTTGGTTGTTGATAACGGTCATCATGTCCGCTGACATGCCAATCTCCTCGCCGACAAGCGCGTCGAAAGAGAAAACCTGATCGCGCACGTAAATCGTCAATTCCCCGCACTTAGCCGCGCAGACCTCCGCCAGCGCACGAGCTGACACGGTCGCCTCCTCCGCGGCCGTGAGTTCCCGTGGACCCCCACAGCCTCCACCTAGGACAGCCACTGCTGCCAGCATGCAAGAGAGTCGAACAATTGCAGATTGCTTGTGCGGGATTCTCCGCCTCCTCTGATAAGGCGTACTGGCCGCCGTCGGTTCCAGGATATAAAGGACCAGATCACTCGTTCCGGGTCCATAACACTCCGGTCGTCCACCCGAGCAGATCGGCACGACTGGGCGCTTGCTAGAAGCCGGGGTTGGTTGTCAGCCGTGAAGGCTGTTGGCGGCTACATAGTGTTGGTGCTGGTGGAAGGTCGGTTTGATGCTGAGGTTTATGAGGCTCATGCCCGCGAGCTGGTCCGTTTCGCTACCGGGCTGGTGGGTCCAGCTGACGCCGAGGATGTCCTTTCGGAGGCGGTGCTGCGGGTGATGTCGTCGCCGGTGTGGCGCGAGGCACAGAATCGGCGGGCGCTGTTGTATCGGGCGGTGCTGTTCGAGGCGCGAACCTGGCGCAGGTCGGTGTGGCGACGTCGGATCCGCGAAGCTCGGTCGGCGGAACCTTCGATGTTTGAGCTGCCGGAGCTGATGCCGGAGGTGGCGCGGGCGGTAGCTGCGCTGAGCCCGCAGCAAAGGGCGGTGGTCTTTCTGACCTATTGGGATGACCTCGACACGATCACAGTGGCGGATCTGTTGGGGGTGTCGGTGGGAACGGTGCGGAAACAGCTTGGTCGTGCCCGCGGTCGGTTAAGGAAGGTGTTGGGATGAGCGAACCGCTGGATGATCGGATCCGAAGGGTGATCCGGGTGATCGGTGAGGCGAGCCCTGAGCCGCCATCGCTTCTCTCCCATCAGCTGTCTTCAGGGCGCGACGATGCTGCCTCGGGACGTTGGGGTTGGGTGGCGGTTGCGGCGGTGACGTTCATTGTTGTGGGTGGGATTGTCGGGGTGGCGACTCTGCTGCTGCGTGGTCTCGGCAACCAGCTGCCGCCACCAGTCGCCCCGCTCACCACCGAACCCGCCGGCACCTCGGCGATCCCGGTGCTGCATGAGCTGTTCGAGTACACGCAGTCGGCGGAGCTGACCTGTGAAGGCGGCGAGCTGACAGAGTCGGGAGAGTTCGATTCGATGACCATCGAGGTCTGGGCCGACTTCGAGAGCCGCCGCTTCCGCCAGCAGGTGACATATCCAGACGGGTCGACCCGTGACGTCATCGCGCTGGGTCACCCGTCGCTCCCCCGGGAATCGTATGCGAGGGGAGAAGCACGAGGCAGACGGGTGGAATGCAGCACCGCCGGACTCTTGTTGTTTGACCCGACCGACACGATCGGGGTGCTGCTGTTCAACTCCCCGATCGAGGAGCCGGGCGCCATGGGCTACGCCGAGCTTGGCACCCTGGCGGCGGGTGAGCACACCGACTCGCGGGGCCGCCCCGCCGACCTCTACCAGGAAGTGACAGAAGGATTTAGCGGGGACGGAAGCGGCACCGACCAGCCCATCAGCCAGGTGACCGAGTGGTACGTCGACCCGACAGGTGATGGACTACTCGAGGTGACGTTCAGCCAGACCAGCGACGGGATCGTCACCTTCAGCCAGACCACCA
This sequence comes from uncultured Acidimicrobiaceae bacterium, assembly GCA_964600055.1. GTDB lineage: Bacteria > Actinomycetota > Acidimicrobiia > Spongiisociales > ZC4RG35 > JARDZU01. The sequence continues at coordinate 5,052 of CAZRID010000019.1, read as the reverse complement.
CCCTCATCACCCAGGACGAGGTGTCGGTCGAAGCGTCCCTGTTCGACACCGAGGGATACACCCTGACCTGGGACGAATCCGACTACTCGGAAGGTGCGGGAGTCGAGGGGCGACCAATCGAGCCGTTCACCCGGCTTGGTCCGGAATGGATCTGGCCCGAGATTCCCGACCCGGCCGGCCCCACCGAGGTCGCCTCCCGCTTCGCCACCGAAGTGCTCGGCTGGGAGGCAGCCACCGTCGTTGCCGATCCGCAAGCTGCCCCAGACGGACCCACTTTCGTCACCATCAACGACGGAGCCGGCCGGTCAGTGACGTTCCTCACCTTCCCAACCGTCGATGGATGGGCAGCCAACCAGATCGGGGAAGGGCGCGGAGCAGGCGTGGGAGCCGAAGCCACACTCAAGGTGTTTATTGCGCCCCCAGGGGGAGCCACATCCGCCATCGTCCTAGTTGGAACCGCCGACACCACCTTGGCCTGGCAGGCTGAACTCACCCCGGATATGACCGAGATCACCCTCCCCGGTATCACTTTCGACGACCTCCACACCGTGCTAATCCTCTACTCCGACGGTTCGGGTCAAGTGATCGATGCCTCAGGCGGCTCCTTCGTCCCCTAAACGGAAGCCGCCGTCAGCTCAAGTACCGGTGCCAGCCTCCGCCATGAGGACCACACCGAACATTCGCTATGGGCGCTTACACGCCACTCCAGAAATGCGATGGATCGGCACGACCTATTTGATTGCATCTTCTGTCCTCTAAAGACCGAACGGCAGTTGGGTTCGGTCGGTCTTGTTGAACCATCTCGCCATAACCTGCGTCATATCGGTGATGGTTGCGAGGAAGTGGCAGCGAACTGCCCACGCGATGGCTGCGCTAGTGATCGTTGCTGCCTGCTCAACCTCCGGGAGCGTAACCACTGTCAGCACCACTGCACCACCCAGCACGGAGCCAGCAGCAATCACCACCTCCACTGTCGAGGCCATCGACGAATCCTGTCGAGCAGGACCTCCCCTGATCGGCATCGATCTCGACTTCGAGCAGATAGTGCGGAGCTACAACAACCGTTTTGCAGAATCGCTTGTGGCCATTTTCGGTGACGGTGTAGTCATCGACCCGTCGGTCGATCCGGGGAGCGAAGGCAGCTACCCGACTGTTGCTGCCTGGATAGCTGCGGCCGAGGCCACCAACGACCAGTTGTCGACTGAGGGATACGGGATGTACGACCCTTTCGAGTTGTATGTGATTCGTCAGAACGACGCCCTTAAGGCAGCTGGCATAGACAGTGTGAGCGTCACCCTCAACATCTGGGCCAACCAGGACTGTGAGCATCGGGTCGAGGCTGGACCGGTCCTCGGGTCCGAAGCCACCTGTTCCTTCTATACCGCTTTCGATAGGCCGGAGCCGGAGTTGTGTTCCGCTGCCGGTTCTCAGCCCCGTCGGGGACACCATGCCATATGGACGGGCGATCAGATGCTTGTCTGGGGAGGTTCGACAGGAACGTTCGCCTCGGCCCCGCCGGCACAAGGCATGGCGTATGACCCGATCACGAGCTCTTGGACCGATCTTCCCTCCCCGACTGACTATGTCGATTCTTGGCTACCAGCCAGCGCAACGTGGACTGGATCCGAGATGATCACACTGGCCGCAACCGATGGCGTCGTCACAGCGGCGGCCTATGACCCCACCGTTGGTCTTTGGCGGCCGCTGGCCATGCCTGATGATCTGGTTGTTGGTGGTGCAACCGCTTGGACCGGTCAGGAGTTGTTCGTCTGGGGCGGCCCCAACAACGGCCCATCGAACCGAGGGTGGGCTTATACGCCCTCATCCGATACTTGGCGGGAGCTGCCCGGTGTCGATGTCAGCCCGGTCGAGGGGGCGGCAGCGGTGTGGACCGGTGACGAGGTAATCGTGTATGGCGGCTACTACCCGTCGGTCTCTTTGGCTTACAGCCAGGCCGTCGACGCGTGGCGACCGCTCTCGTCCCCCCTATTCCGAGGCAATGATGAGGATCACGGCATGGTGTGGACCGGAGAGGAGGTCTTGGTGTGGGGCGGGATCCAGGGACCGTCGCACTCGCCCGTCCCGCTGCTCTACGACCCGGGCATCGATGTATGGAGCGAGGGGACATCGTCACCGATCCTTGGCAGGAACCGCTTTACTCATGTGTGGACCGGCGAAGAGCTGATCGTCTGGGGTGGGTATGGCACCTACTCGGAGGCCCCAGAAGCCGACGGTGACTCCGTCTATGGCGATGGCGCGGCCTACAACCCGATAACCGACACTTGGAGAAAGCTGTCCAACTCCCCGTTGGAAGATCGCTGCGACCATTCGGCCGTGTGGACTGGAACGGTCATGATCGTCTACGGGGGCATGGCCGGCCGCGGGTGCGGCAGCCCCAACGAACCAGCTTTGGGTTCAAGTGCCGCCTACGACCCGGCGACAGATAGCTGGGCCATGTTGCCGATGCCGTGAATCCCCTTCAGGCAACGGGTCAGCCAAGAAGAGCCGGTGACGTACGAGGAACTCCACCGACGGGTCCTGCCAGAAGCTCTCGACCTGTTTCGTCAGACGGTTGAAACCCACCTTGCTTCCACTTCTCACAATCGCCTATTCATCGAATCCGGGATTGGGACGGCCAACCCGGACGATCGCGCCGAAACCGGCAGGTGCGATCTTGTGCTGGCGACCAAGCCACGCTTAGCGCGGATTCTCACTTGCGACATGGAGATCCCGTCCGGATCGCTCGGAGTTTGCTGTCGGAAGTCCGGTATCGGTCTTTGAATGGCTGTTGAAGTTCGCCAGTCTCCTTCGCCTGGTGTCCCAGCTCGAGGTCACCGCAACGATGGCGGCTAGCCCGAGGGCGACCCACCACCAGGGAAGGGCAGTTTCCCAACGTGGGTCGTTTGGTGTCGCCCATGGTTTCCAACGGTCGGGGACTATCCAGGAAGCTGCGTACATGACGAGCAGAGACGGGGAGGCAATTTTGCCGGGCTCGTCGTCCCAGTGTTTGGCTACCACGGAGGCGATGGCAAGGCCCCAAGTGGCAAGAGTGGCCGCTTCCAGGAGAAGGCGACCGAGCGGCACGGAAACGCGGTCTGGTGCGTCGAATGCTGTTGCCCAAAGGAACCCGGCGACCAGTAAGGCCCACGGGATCAGATAAAGCAGCGCTCGGAGTGATCGCCTCACCCGTAGAGGCGACGGCACCGAGTCGGTGGTGGTGGCGGCTGGATCGTCGAAGCCAAACGTGAGCCCTAGGGCGGCGACCAGGAACCCTGCTCGGATATAGAGCTGGCGGCTGGCGAAGTCAGCTTGGAGGTCTCCCGCCGCCCAGGCGAGCAAACCGATCATGATCGTGATCGGCAGCCATGGAATCCACGGCATGGCGGGAAGGAGACGTCGAAGCAGCGTCACAAGCAGGGTTCTTGAAAGAAGCCTGACTCCTCGTAGCCCGGGCCCGGCAGCCCGAACCAGGAGGCAAGTTCGGCCGAGGTCGTGGCAGTTCTCGTCACCTGTGCCCATCGCTCTTCCAACTGGGCGCGGACCTCTGCCACAGGCAGCTTCAGTAGGTCTTGGGCGAGTTCGGCGTCGGACACATCGAGGAAGGCGCCGGGGGTATGAGCAGGTCCTGCAATTCGTATCACGGGCGAGGGGCGGGATCTTTCAATCGCCGCTTCGAGCCTGCCAGAACCGTCTGTGAGCGCTGCCCCGGCGAGCCACGCCGCGACCACGGCACGGGCCTGGCCCGTGGCCGAACAGAATTGCAGGGCGGGCTGTTCGCTCTCAAGCTGCTGACGCAGCTCGGGATAGTCTGGGTTTTGGGCGACGATCGAGTCGATCTCCTCGGGAGTTCGAACCCGTACCTGGCGGCTGGGAGGAAGACCGAGCGCGGACTGGGCGCTAGCCAGAGCAAGACCGAAGGCCTGATCCGGTGCAGCCCCGGCCCGATCCCACTCCAGTGTGGTCAGGGCGATGACACCGTCATTGGGGAGTCCGGAGTTCACACCCCAGCCGATGTTGTGGGGACGTTGGATCACGGCGTCGATCGCCACCGGGAACAAGGCATCGACGGCTGCCACCGTTTCTTGCCAGGCGGGAATCCAATCCTCGTAGAACTCGAAGGCGCAGTACTCGACGCCCTCCTCGTTCACGCACACCTGAGCATCCGCCGCTTCCGACCAGCCATAGTGAAACGGATCCTCACCCGGGAGCGACATCGAGATGCGGACCAGGCCGCCCACGACAATCACCGCCAAGACCAGCTGAAAGACTCGCGGCCGGCCCCGCGCAACGAGGACAAGTAGGGCGAACATCATCGTTACTGCGAGCAGGTAGCCAAGGTGAAGGAAACCGGGGCGGCCGGCGAATTCTTCTACCGGCTCGAAGGCGCTGGGCACGATCCATGGTGCAAGCCATTCGAAGTTCGCTGTAGGTTGACCGCTGGAAATCTGCGCATCGGGAGAAGCCAAGAACTGGAGCATCCCCAGCCCCAACAGCGCTACCGGTGCCACGATGGGATGAGGCAGGAACCGGCCCAGTAGTACCCCACCGCTCCCTAGCGCGGCCACCATCGCCGGCCCTCCCGCGAGTTCGACCCAGGTGATCTCTCCGATCGGTCCGCCGGCCAGCAGATAGACAAGGCCCACGGCCTCGAGCAGAAGAGCCAGGAATACCGGTCCCAGCAAACCCAGCTGGATGCCGCACAGCCGGACGTTGCGTCCGTGCTGATAAGAAGCCAGCATCTCCGGATTGGCCCGGTCCCGAAGCGACGCATAGAAAGCAGCGAGAAACGTCGTGCCGGCCAGGGGCATCGTCGCTCCTGCCAGGTAGACCGAATCGCGGGGCAGGATCGGCGCCCGGCCGCCCATCCAGAGCCACATCATTCCCAACGACGCCAGGGCCCCGATCCAGGTAAGGGGATGGCGGAGCAACCGCCTCCCATCGAATCGGGCCAACTGGAGGACGACCCGACCGAGAGTCGGCGGTGAGATCACCTCGGGTCTGGTCGAGATGGCGGTCACCGGCAGCCACCTTCTTCGATGTGCCCGGTTTCGT
>CAZRID010000018.1:0-18147 GCA_964600055.1 uncultured Acidimicrobiaceae bacterium | reverse complement strand
CCGTCCTGAACGGTTTAGGAAACCGGTGCTCTATCCCCTGAGCTACGAGGGCGTGAACTTGCAACACTCCTGGTCAGGGTGCCTTTTCCGCTGCTAGTTCAGTCTAGGACTTCTTTGGCATTTGGCTTGCCCCGCACCTGGCCGCCCCTAAAGAGAGCATCCATGCTCTCGGCCAGCGACTCGAGGTCGTCATCGAACAGATGGTCGAGGGTGATCTGAGGCGATCAGCTTCCGATCAGCCGCGGCGCCGGGTTGACCGACGCGCCGGCCGATCCTCCCCCCGGAGGGTCAAGAGCGACCGCTGGCACCCAAACGTCTGGAGGGTAAGGGCCTGCGCCACGATGAGTCGTCGATCTCACGCAGGTCGACGCTAGACGACGAGTTTCCCCGAGTGTGCCCATCTTCAAAAAGAATTGCAGTGCCCCACGGACTTTGCTCAACGGTCGAGGGTGGAACCCTGTTGCCTCGTCTCGACCGACGTGAGACAGTTGGACATGACCACGCACTCGGTCGATCAGGCCACCCTCACCCTCAAACTGACCGGGCTCATACCGGAGGATGGCTCCCACGTCCGCCAGGTTCTGTTCGATGAGATCGAGTCCCGCTTGCCCCGAGATCCCGAAGCCCGGGTCAATGTCCAGCTCTCCGAGCTCAACCCTGGTCGGACTGCTTCGTGGCATGTTCACAACGGCATCGTCTACTTCGTGGTGTTGCGCGGACTGGTGTCACTTCAGTACGAGGGCGGGTCCGAGCATTACTCGGCGGGTGAGGTCTACACCGAGCCGATCGGGGTAGTGCATCGCGCACTGAATCCCCATCCCGAGATCCCCGCCGCTTTGATCGGGTTCTGGATCACCGCCGCCGATCGGCCTCACATCACCGAGGTGGGTGCGCCGGATTGGACACCGCACGAGCAGCCCCACCCCCTCATCACCTGAGAAGCGGCCGTTCCACTACGATGTAGTGAACGTAGTGAGGTGCATATGGCCAAGAGTCAACCGTTCAGTGTGCGTTTGGATGCGGAGACCGAGAAGCTGATCGAGGCAGAGGCGCGGCGCACGAACCGCTCCAAGAGCGCGGTGGTCGAAGCGTTCACCGAGGAGACAGCGCGCACCCGCCGCTTCGCCGGTATCGGGTTCAGGGGGGACGATGCCGGGCGTCGAGCTTGGGTGATCGGCTCCGGTCTGGACGTGTGGGAGATCATCCAGATGCTTCAAGACTTTGGTTCGGCGGAACCCTTGGTGGCCGGGACGCAGCTATCCCCGGCACAGGTTCGCATCGCTACCGCCTACCACGCTGCCTACGCGAATGAGGTCGACCAAGCCATCTCCGAGAATCGACGGTCGATCGACGAGATGGGCGTGCTCTACCCATTCATCGAGGTTGCGAGCGACTGAACGGTGCGTTTGCTTCTGGACGCCCACCTCTCGCCCCGGCGTATCGGATCTGCGTTGGAGGCCGACGGGCACGATGTACTGAGTCTCGCCTCCGACGCCACTCTCGGAGCGCTGGATGACCCGCAGGTGCTGGCGCTTGCCTCCGACCAGGAGCGCAACCTGGTGACTCGCAACTCTCGTGACTTCGCACCGTTGCTCAGGGAATGGGCTGAAGCGGGGAGTCATCACGCCGGCTGCATCCTCATCTGGACGCTGGGCCACCACGAGTTCCGGGCGATCGTTGAGGGTGTGCGTGGCTTGCTCGCCACCCGCCCTGATCTTGAGGATTGGCGTGATCTGACAGTCGCGCTGTAGTCACAAGAGGTCGTTTCTCGCAGCCTCGTATGACCCCGTTAGCTCGTATCGGGAGTGCCCGACCGCTTCGCCGACCTCGCGATCGATCACGGTCCCTCCCACCGGGCCCCCCAGCGGGTCGTTGGGTCGCCACAGGCTGATCCAGCGATCCTGACCCAGCTTGGCCCGGACCGCCTCCACCAGCTCGGGGATTCCAGCAGTCGGGAAATGGCTCGGGTAGTGAAGACCGAGCTGGCACCCGTAGGTGATGAATCCCCGGGGCAGTGGGCCCTTCATCTGTCCCAGCGTGACCAGGGCGATCATGGCTCCCTGGGAGTGGGCGGAGAGAAGGTCGCGGGGGCGTTCGGTCAGTTCGTCAGTCAGTTTCTGGACGACGTGGGGACCGTATGACGGCGGGGCGAGAGGGTGGTACCACCGTGAGAAGAACGAGGCCACGTCCCAGAGGATCCCGACCTTGCGCCTCCGCTCGGCGTCCCTGAATCCGCCGATCAAGCTGGTGACGATGAACGAGGCGGGGAGCAGCACTGCCAGAGCGACCGCGATCCCGACCATCGTGGAGAGGTCCAGCTCAACCTTGAAGATGGCGATCTCAGAGAACCCGAGCCTCATCGCCAGAAGCAATAGGCCGACCGCGACCGGGACCAACAGGGCGATTACCCCGAAGATCCGATGGGCGGTCCACCAGATCAAGAGCACCGCCAGGATGGCGAAACCAATAACCATCCATTGCACCGCCTGAGTTGGCTCCGCTGCGAGGTTGAACGGTGAGCAGCTCGGATGGCCGACGCATCCCAGCAACGTGGCTCCGACGCCAACACCGACGGCGAAGATGGCGGCCAGCCGGAAGACGAGCCTGGCATCGACCGTGACTCGGCGCAGCTCCGTCATCAGTCGTCGGCTACGGCCCAAGCCGTCCGGTCCCTTCCCCGGAATGAGATCCGACCCGTTCCATGGTTGGGCCAGGGCTGCCGCGGCGCATACGAGAAGGACGGTCAGGAACAGCATCGCCACCGCCGTCCACGAAGCACCCTGGAGGGCCACCTCGTTCACGCCGATCGTCTGTTCGGCAACGTACGCGATCGCCAGCCCGAAGGCTCCACCCAATTGGGCTCCGATAGCGAACGCCCCCAATGAAGCCAGGCCGGCGAACAGGATGAAGGCTGCCGCCCCGAACATCACCAGGGCGATGTGGAACGTCGTCTCGTGGACGCCGGTCCAGTGATTTGAGGCGGGCAACGTCGAGAACCACAGGACGATGAGCGACCAGCCGGCGGTGCCGATGGCGATCCCGGGCGCCCATGCCGTCGCGTATCGGACCCATTTCGCCTTCGGCACGTAGGTGGTCGCCACGGTCAACGCGATCAGAAGGGCGAAAAGCCCAACCAGGACCCACTCGAGGGGCACCCTTCCCGAGCCCCGGGCCGCGGTCATCGCGATCACCAGGATCCCCGCGGCGAAGTGCAGCCGTCGAAGCCTGTGGAGGATGGCATGAGGCCGCCACACAACCGGATCGGCCAGAGTTGCCCCCGCCGGGTCCTCCCACTGGGCTTCGCTGTCGTCGTCGTCGGGGAGCATCGTCGAAGGATTTGGGTCGAGAATCAGCTCGAGTTGGCGGTCGGAGCTGAGACCCGGAGGAAAATGGGATTGCGCAGAGGCCTTCTGCACCAGGAGGAAGAAGAGAAACCCGGACAACAAGAAGAGGCCGAACATGGCCACCCGGAGCCACATGCCATCGAGACGGACGCTCAACCAGTGGTAGGGCAGGTCGATGCTCACCACCGCAATCTGGGACACGAACAGCGCGGTGAACACCAGACCGGCGACCCGGACTCCGGCGCGCCCGATTCGATTCTGGCGGTCCGCCATCCAGCCGCTGATGTTGGCGAATACGAACGGGGCGAGGAGGATCCAGAATGCGGTCCGCCAGCTTCCTGCGGTCAGGCCTCCCCAGTGGAAGGCCCCCACTGACACGTCGGCATCCCGAACCGGTTTTTCGTAGAGCGTCGTGAACGACCGGGGTGATCCCGGGGCTGGGCCTCGCCCCACCGGGTCGGTGTAGAGCATGTCGCGGGGAGCTGTGCCGGAGACTCCGTGCACCCGAAGCTCGCTGTAGCCGGCCATGAATCCCCCTTCGTGGATGAGACGAATCTACGCGAGCCCGGAGCGTCGTGCCACGAGTGGTTCCACCCATTGCACGCCTACCCTTGGCTCAATGGAAGAAGAACGCATTGCCCTGTTCGTCGACTTCGAGAACCTGGCGATTGGGGTACGCGAGGCGTTGGGAGGCATGGAATTCGACTTCGAGCCAATTGGTAATGCTCTCGCCGAGAGGGGCCGGGTTGTCGCCCGCAAGGCCTACGCCGACTGGTCGATGTTCTCCGACGCCCGCCAGCAACTGACCCGGGCTCACATCGAGCTGATCGAGATCCCGCAACGCATGGGAGCCAGTCGAAAGAACGCTGCCGACATCAAGATGGCGGTCGATGCCATCGAGACGGCCTACGAGCGTGAATACATCACGACCTTCGTCATCTGCTCCGGGGACTCCGACTTCACGCCGTTGGTCCACAAGCTCCGGGAATTGAACAAGAAGGTGATCGGTGTCGGGGTCAAGGCCTCGACGTCGAAGCTCCTGCCGCCGGCCTGTGACGAGTTCTTGTTCTACGAGAATCTCGACGGTGTCGAGGCCCGTCGCGCCGTCCAACCACCGGACAACGGCGATCAACCGGACGCAACTGATCAGGGTGAGACCTCGGTTCCGGAGCTGGAGTCGCTGATCACAACCACCCTCTCCGGACTCCTCCGCTCGAGTGGCGGCGAGGTCCTGGCGTCGTCTTTGAAGAGGGCTCTCCTTCGCAAGGACTCGACGTTCAGCGAGGCCGACTACGGATTCCGGGGATTTGGGGAGCTGTTGAGCCATCTCGAGACCCAGGCGGTCATAGAGCTGTCCGAGGGACCCGGTCGTGGTGACCCGGTAGTCCAGTTCCCCTCTGCGGGGTCGGGGGAGAATGAGGCGTTCGCCCTCCTGGCAGTCGTCGTGGCCGATCTGTCGATGAAGGGGAGCCCTGTGTATCTCTCCGGTCTCAAGAACCAGCTTCGCAAGAGAGACCAGTCGTTCTCGGAGAAGAAGTTCGGTTATGCAGGCTTTCTCCAATTCTGCAAGGCGGCGGCCACTAAGGGTCTCATCGAGTTGACGTGGAATGAAGAGACAGGCGACTACCTGGTCACCGTTGCATGACTCGCACCGCTGATGTGGTGATAGTCGGATCGGGGATAATCGGGGCGTCGATCGCGTTCCAACTGGCCCGTCACGGAGTGGCCGATGTCGTCGCCCTCGACAAGGGCGCCGGCCCCGCCGAGGGCTCGACCGGTGCCTCCTCGTCGATCTGCCGCTGTCGCTACACCTATCCCGAGGTCGTCCGACTCGCCTATCACGGGCAGGAGTCCTACGGGAACTGGTCAGCGTTCACCGGTCTGGAGAGCCCACGCTCGGGTCTGCAACGGGTTGGTGTCCTCTGGTTGATGGGCGAGACGCGGGAGAAGGTCGGAGCCGATGCAGACAAGCTCATCGGGCAGGGAGTCAAGGCAGAGTCCATCGGCCCCGATCAGTTGACAGATCTCTTCCCCGCGGTTTCGACCTGTGCCGCGCCCTTCGACATGACCGGCGAGACAGATCATGTCTGTGCGCCTGGCGAGGCTTTTCTATACGAGAATGTCGGTGGATATGCCGAGCCGGTCGGCGCCAACCAGGACCTGATCGAGGCCGCCGCCAACCTGGGGGCGAGCGTCGAGTTCAACTCCCGGGTCACGGAGGTGCTGAAGAAAGGCGAACGGACGACCGGTGTCCGGCTCGCCGACGGGACCAGGATCTCGACAGGCCTCGTGATCAACGCATCGGGGCCGTGGTGCAATCAGCTCAACGCCATGGCCGGCGCCGACCTCCGCTGGACGTTGACTCCGACTCGAATCCAGACGGTGTATCGCTCCTGGCCTTCCGATCTCGGGCGGCTCCCGGTCGGGGCCGACGCCTCCACCGGCATCTACTTCCGCCCTGAGTCTGGTGGACAACAGCTCCTCATCGGCTCGGTCCTGGCCGAAGACGAGGAGGAGATCGTCGACGACCCCGACGACTTCAAGCGAATGCCAGACGCCGACTTCACCGAGATGAAGCTCGCCGCATTCCATCACCGGGTGCCCGGCCTCGAGGCGAGAGGCGCCGTGTCAGGGGTTGCGGGTCTGTACACGATCAATCGGGAGGACGTCCATCCGGTGGTGGGTCCTACAGGGGTTGATGGCTTCTGGGTGGCCAACGGGTTCTCCGGGCACGGCTTCAAGCTGGCCCCCTCGGTGGGCTCGATGGTGGCCCAGGCGGTGACCGGGACATCGATCGAATTCGACACCGATGTCCCAATCAGTTTCTTTTCTGTCGATCGAGAGCCGATAGACCTTGCCGTGAAGCACGTCCTGGCCTGATGCGATATCTCAACTCGGCTGAAACCCGACAGGCCCTGCCGATGCGGGATGCGATCAAATCGATGGAGCACGCCTTCTCTGGCGAGTCCGAGGCGCCGATGCGGACACAGGTCGGACAATCGCTTGTGATGCCGGGGAGACTCGACGACATCATGGCGGTCAAGGTGGTCTCCACGGTCCCGGGCAACCCCGCCGGTCTGGTGGTGGTCTTTGGGCCGGACGGGAGCCCTCTCGGCCTGGTCCACGGGCCGACCCTGACCGCGATACGGACCGGGGCGGTCTGTGGCCTGGCCACGGCGATGCTTGCATCGCCAGGCGCCGAGACCTTGGCCATGCTCGGAGCCGGCGCCATGTCCTACGACCAGATTGCGGCGGTGCGCTCGGTCAGGCCGATTCAACGGGTCCTGGTCTGGTCACGCAACAAATCCAACGCCCGATTCGTGGCCGACATGATCGGTGGCGAGCCTGTCGACGACGCCAACGAAGCCGTGGCCCAGGCGGACGTGGTTTCGTGTGCCACACCTTCGACCCAGCCTCTGTTCTCCGAGTCGGCGGTCAGGGAGATGGCCCACGTGAATGCGATCGGGGCCTTCACCCCGGAGATGGTGGAGCTTCCGCCCGAGCTGCTGGAGAGGGCCTACGTCGTAGTCGACGATCTCGAGGCAGCGGCAGCCGAGGCCGGGGACTTGATCCAGGCCGGTCGGGCGCCCAACACGACGCTGCGGGAGCTATTGGCCGATTCCAGCGCCGAGATCGGTGAGGATGTCACGGTGTTCAAGAGCGTCGGTGTCGCCGCACAGGACGTCGCCGCCGCCCATCTCGCCCTGGTCACGGCCGAACGCACCGGGATTGGGACCCTTCTCCCGGGCTAGTGCCCCGACCACTAACGTTTGCCGCGTTCAGGACGGTCAGATGACGCCGCTGGCTGCGTCCTCGGCCTCGACGAACGGATCAGTGCGCCTTCGTCCTGCGTCCTTGCCAGCGGCGCCCCTGACTCGCCCCAAACATCGCCAACGTCAGTGGCCAGGGCACTAGTCGATGCTGCGGCTGAGAAGGCCGAGACGACGGTCCCAGGTATCTCCGACGTTCTCAACCCACTTCTCCAGGTCACCAAGCGGCCCGGGATCGAAGCTGTATCGAACCTCCCGCCCCGACGGCCGGCGCTCCACCAGACCGGCGGCGTCGAGTGCGGCGAGGTGTTTGGTGACTGCCTGGCGCGAGGTCGGCATCGAAGCGGAGAGCTCGGTCGCAATCGACGGCCGCCACGGGCCAGCCGGTTCAGGACTTCGAGTCTGGTCGGGTCGGCCAGGGTGGCAAACCTGCGGGGGGAGAAACGGTGGGCTCGTTTCCTCCCCCGAAGGTCGAGGTGGCCCCCAAGGGCCGGAGGGGGATGGCCCGTCGTCTACGAAGCCTTCGCGCCTCGGATTTCTAGGCCGTCGAGCAATCGCATCGAGGCCTCGCTGATCTCGTGCACGGCCTGATGGAAGACGTCCTCGTTGTGGTGGGCGGGTCTGCTGAAGCCGGAGATCTTGCGCACGAACTGGAGCGCCGCCGCCTCGATCTCTTCACTCGGGGCGGGTGTCGCCCCTTCTCTCAATACTTTGATCGATCTGCACATGGTCCTAACGCTAGACCCAAGCCGTAATTGGGTTGCACAGGTCCGTATCTGAGGGCGGCTTCAATTACGGGGGGGTGGGGCGCCGGAACCGTTCCACCTCGGTCGAGGCCAGGGCGATGGCGAGGGCGAAGGCCATCGGGACCACGGCCCCGGCTCCGTCTCCTGAGACGAGGGCACCGACGAATATGAGCACACCGGCCGCCACCCGCCCCGCATGAAGTCGGTCGCGGGTCAGGAGTCGTTTGTTGCGGCTGTCGACGAAGGTCACCGGCTGCACCGGCTCCCTGACCGCGGAAAACAAGGCGAGAATGCACGTTGCGGAGGCCAGGAATGGGCGAATCGTGGGCAACGACTCGGGCAAGGCTCCGGCAAGGGTCACCACCGCCGAAGCGCCAACCGCAGCAGCGAGAGCAGCCAACAATGCCGCCCGGTTGTGTTCGTCGGACATCCGATCGTCGACATAGATGGCGATGGCGAGGCCGAAGCCCATCACCCAGCCGACTTGGGTGTACGAGATCGCCGTGGCGAGGATGGCGAGCGCTGCGAGGTCGGTACGGAGGGGGCGACGGCCGGTGGTCTCAACGAGCAGCCGTGAGATCATGAGCAGACCGGCGAAGGGGAGCAGGGCGGTGGGCATCCCGACCAGGGCCCATGCACCGCCACACACCGCGGCGGCGATTGCCGAGACCTGACGGTCCGGATCCAGCTCCCGAACGAGCGCCCACGAGAGAAAGGTGGCGCCGCCTGCCTGAATTGCCAGAATCAGGTCCCGGTCGAACACAAGTGTGAGCAGGGCGCCCATCGCTCCGGCGACAACCGAGAGGATGAGAATCGCCCGGTTCCAGGGGTTGGCCGGATCGAGCGCTCGCATGATGTGAGAGCGGAACTTCACGTTGCCCATTCTGAACGAGGATCGGGGAATCGTGGGGATGGGGATACCCTGCGGTCCCGTGACCAACCCGTTGGAGAGTATTCGTCGTCTCCCTGCCCTCGGGGTTCTCGCCGAGAGGCAGATGGGTGGCTTTCTCGCCATATCCGCCCTGATCGGCGTCGGGGTCGGCCTGGGAGCAGCGGCGCTGATTTACTTGGTCGAGTGGCTGGAGGAGTTCTTCCTGCCTTTCGCCATAGATCAGGGACATCCCTGGATCTTTCTCACCGTCCCCACCGGGTTCCTCTTTGCCTGGTTCATCGCCAGGCGCCTGGCTCCCGAGGTGGCCGGTGACGGGGTGCCGGAGGCGATCGCGGCCCTGGAGGTCCATGGTGGGCGGATGCGGGCACGCACCATCCCGCTCAAGATCCTGGCAACTGCGGCGACGGTGGGCACGGGGGGGTCGGCCGGTCGAGAGGGTCCCATCGTCCAGATCGGAGGTGCGATCGGGTCGGTGATCTCACGGCGGTTCAACCTCGGCGAGGACCAGGTGAGGTCGTTGGTGGCTGCCGGTGCCGGCGCTGGGATCGGCGCCGCGTTCAACGCCCCGATCGCAGGGATGCTCTTTGCCCTCGAGGTGATCCTCTCCTCGTTCGCGGCGAAACACATGTCGTCGATCGTCATTGCCTCGATCACAGCCGCAGTGACAACTCGAACCATCCTCGGGCCCGAGGCGGCACTTCAGGCCGGTGTGTACCGGATGAACGGCTTCAGCGAGCTGATTCTCTATGCGGGGTTGGCCATTGTCGTGGTGGCGGTTGGCCTCGTGTTCCTCGGTCTGCTCGAACGCATCGACACGTTCGCCCGGACCCAGGATCGGGCACTTGGCTTCATCCGGCCCCTTGCAGCCGGGCTGATCGTTGCCGGTCTCATATTCGTCGAGCCCCGCCTGTTCGGTACCGGCCAATCGGTCATCAACGAGTTGTTGAGTGGCGGAGGGTCGTCGTCGGTGTGGTGGGCACTGATCGCACTCGCCCTAGGCAAGGCTGTGGCCACGAGCTTCACCACCACCTCGGGAGCGTCCGGTGGCGCCTTCATGCCGTCACTTTTCATGGGGGCCGCGGTGGGCACGGGATTTGCCGCGCTCGCCACCCAGTTCTGGCCTTCCCCGCTCGAGTCCGGTGCCTTCGCCATCGTCGGGATGGCCGCCATGTTTGCGGTCGTCGGAAGGGCGCCGCTCACCGCCATCCTGATGGTTTTCGAGGTGACAGGGGCCCGTGACTATCAGCTGATCCTGCCCCTCATGTTGACAGCAACCCTCGGGACATTTCTTGCCGAGAGGTTCCACACCGACTCCGTGTACTCGATGGCCCTCAGACACATGGGGATCAAGGTCCGCCAGACCGGTGAGGTCGATCTGCTCGACACGATCAATGTGGGCTCGGTCATGGCGTTGACACCGATTGTCTGCAGCCCGGATGAGCCCTTGGGTGATGTCGAGGAGCGTTTGCATCGTGCGCGGTCACATGGGCTTCCCGTGTTGAGCGGAGCCCGTCTGGTGGGCGTTCTCACCATGTCGGACATCGCGCGGGCTGGCGACTCCCAGACCACAGTGGCCGATGCGATGACCCACCGGCCGGCAACCGTAGTTCCCAGCACGCCGGTATCGACGGCCCTGGAGAGAATGGCGGTTCTCGGCGTGGGGCGCCTCCCGGTGGTGGAAGAGGACAATCCGGAGCGGCTGGTTGGGATCTTCCGTCGCGAGGACGCCGTTCGCGCCTATCACGAGGCGCTGACGTCCAACACCGACATCGAGCTTCATCGAGCCCGGCTTGCCCAACGTACCGACCCGGGCGCCGGTTATTACGAGTTCCGCATCCCTCCGGGTTCGATGGCCGACGGGCGCGCGATCCGGGAGGTGGCGTGGCCGGAGGGCTCGACACTGGTGTCGATAAGGAGAGAGCGGCAAGTGGAGGTACCCAGTGGTGACACCGTCCTTCAGCGTGGTGATTTGGTGACTGCCTTTGGCACTGTCGCCTCCAAAGCCAGGATGATCGAGCGGCTCAACGCGGGCGCCGACGAGCCAACTGCCGAGATCTCGCTCGACGACATAGCCGGGCAGGGCACCACTTCCGGAGACGACCCAACCCCGTAGACTCTTGGAGATCGGAAGAGAGAGGGAACACCGATGGAGGTAGGACTTACCTTCGTAGCATTGATCGTGTTGGCTGTGATTGCCACCAGCCTTCGCAGGCAACGCAAAAGAGCGGCGAGCGTGGACCTCGACGACAAATCATGGTTGCGCGCCAAGCCGCAGGACGCCGAGCCGGCCATTCGCACCGCACCGGTCCGCGATTTCCATGTGTCCGGACACGAAGCACGTGTGACTTTCGATGTGCCCTTGCCCGACGAGAATGACCCGATCCTCAACGACCTGCTGGTCGATGAGGCGGTCGAGGTGGTTCGGGAGAAGCGACACACCCTTCCCATTTCGGAAGTGACCGAGATCGTCGTGCTCGCCGGTCGAGAAGATGTCAGGGAAGTCGCGCGGTCACGGCTCCCGTCGCCCGGCGAGCTTCCGCCTCCTATCGAGACCGACGTGTTCAACCTGACACACGTCGCCCGCGATCCCTTCGCCTCCCAGTTCGATGTCGATCACTCGGTGAGCTACGAGACCGCGATCAAGGTCCCGGATGACGACTTGGGCCCCCTACGGGGAGAGCTGAAGGTTCCGGCGGGCCTCGACCGGGGTCTGCGAGCACGAGGGTTGGACCCCGATTCGATCAGCGGGGGCGAGTTCATTCTGTCCCTCCTCGGGCTGTTCGGTTACAACGTGGTCTCGCAGGGCGAACCGGGGCTCTATATGGCTTCCAAGGCAAATGTCGACACATTCATCCGCACCGTCAACCACGCCCCCGGTGAGCACCCGGAGCTCGACGAATCGGTCATCCGCAAGTTCATTGTGGAGTTCGGCACCTCGGGGGCGGCGCGGGGGATGCTGATCAGTGACAAATACGGGCCGTTCATGATCCACGACATCGAGAGCCAGGATCGGCGGATGCGTTTTGTCACGAGAGAGCGGGCCCAGGCGTTCATCGATTCGATGGCGCTGGGATAGCCGGGCCCAACCAATCCAGTGGGGGCAACGGGCCCCAACCAATCCAGTGGGGGTAAGATGCCTGGAGAAGGAGGACTCGTATGTTCGGTGGATTGAGAGCACAAGAGCTGCTGATCGTCCTGCTCATCGTTCTCCTCGTGTTTGGAGCGAGGAAGCTTCCGGATCTCGCCCGTTCCCTCGGGGCTTCTGCCAAGGAGTTCCGCAAGGGTGTTTCAGAAGGATCTGAGAAGGAAGCGGAGGCCGAGGAATCGGATGCCAAAGCTTCGGACACGCGAGCTGCGGACACGCAACCTTCAGACACTAAAACCCCGGATTCCTAGGAACTGTCAGCGCCATGCCGGCGTTCTTGAGGTAGGTCTCCTATGACGGAGTCCATCCCACTCACCTGGGAAGAGGTCGCACGTGTCTATGGACGGAAGATCTATAACTTCGCCTACCGGCTCACCGGCAATAGCGATGACGCGTCCGATCTCGTCCAGGAAGTCCTGCTCCGCGTCCGCAAGGGTTTGGCCTCGTATCAGCCTGGGAGCTTCGAGGGCTGGCTGTGGAGGATCACACGCAACGCCTTTCTCGACGATGTTCGTCGCCGCAATCGGCGCCCCACGGCTCCCCTTCCCGACGAGGTGGATCGTTGGGAGCTGGCAAGCTCCCCGTCTGCTGACATCGAGTACTCACGGATATCGATTGGCGACGACGTCCAAAAGGCCCTCCTTGAGCTCCCGGTCGAATTCAGGGAGGCCGTCGTTCTTTGTGACATCGTCGGTCTCTCCTACGAGGAGATCGCACGAGCGGTCGCAGTGCCGGTCGGGACGGTTCGGAGTCGCATCCATCGTGGCCGCAAACTCCTGCGGGAGTCGCTGACATGACTCACGCCGGAGAGCTGATCAGTGCCTACCTCGATGGGGAGCTGTCCCGGTCCGAGATCGATCAGTTGCTCAGTCACATCAGTAGCTGCGGACGATGTGCCGCAGAGATGCAGGAAGTGCAGACCGTGCGCTCAGCCGTGCGGTCATTGCCGCTCCTCGAATTGCCTCCGGGTTTGATCCCCGAAGCCGACGCCGAGTTGATCCCACTCCATCGCAACCGTGGTTTTCTGGTCGGGGCAGCGGCCGCGGTCGTCGCCATTGTCATTGCCATTGCGGCCATGGTCACCCCTTCGGCGGCCTCGGTCTCACTCGAGGAATTGAACAGCCGTTACGGAGCGCGGGCATCGCTCGACCCTGCGTTTGGGCCGGCCAAAGTCGTCGTCCCCTACCTGGTGGACTATCTCGAGTGAGACGCATGGTCACAATCGTCACCGCCCTGGTGCTGTTCCCGGCTTCGGCGGCTCTCGCCGCCGACCTCGACGAATTGCTCGATGAGAGCCGTGAGGCGTCGTACACGGCGGAACAGGTGATCAGCTGTTCGACGCCGGACGGTGTGCGTGACGCCGTAGTCGAGCTGAGCCAGGTCGGTGGAGAGATTCATGTGGGGGCGCAGGTCGACCCCGATGTCCAGGTCTCCTCCGGTTACGGGGGCTGGAGCCTGGTTCGGGAGGGTTCGATCGTCAACAGTGCCAACGTTCGCGCTACGACGGAGGTGCCGGCCAGCGGCTACACGGTCGATGAGGGATCGGCTACGGAGTATCTCAGTCGCGAGGCCACCCTCTATCACATGATTGGCGACGGAGTGGTGCGAGCCGAGCTCGTCATCGACGCCGAGATAGGGGCACTGCTCAGCGTCGCCACATTCACCGAGGACGGCAGTGTCTATTGCGAGCGCAAGTTCATCGCATTCGACCCCGAGCCGCCAACACTCTTCGAGCCGAACGCCGTCCCCGAGACCGAGTTCACAGAGAGCGGTGTGGAGTCGGATCTCCCTGATACGCTCAACGGCTTTGATCGCCTCGACGTCTACGAGGACGACAAGGGCTTTGTCTTCGCCTATTACTCCGACGGCTTCTTTTCCTTCGCCGTGTTCCAGACCCCAGCGGTTGTGCCGCTCGACGAGGGCTCTCCCGTGAGCATCTCCGAGCGGGCGTATACCCGCTCCTTCAGCCCGGGACAGGTTTCGATCGCCTGGGAGACCCTTCGTGGCGGGATGGCGATAGTGGGAGACCTGCCCCCGGACATGCACGAGGACATGCTTGCCGGCCTGCCTGCGCCTCAAGACCCCGGATTGCTTCGCCGTCTCTGGCGCAATCTGTTCGGCTGATCGACGGGAGCCCCGCGAACTACTGTTGCCCGATGCACGACGCGTCGGCTGAGGTCGCCCGCCCCGGCCCCGAGGCAGTGCGATGAGCGAGCAGGTCGACCAGCTCGAGTCGCTCGCCCAGTTGAAGGCGCAGGGGATCCTCACCGAAGAGGAGTTCCAGGCAAAGAAGAAGCAGATCCTCGGGATCTGAGCGTCGAGCCACAGTCTGAGCAGCGAAGCGAGCAACAAGGGTGGTGGTTCGTCCCTAAGGGCCGAGCGCATAGAACTGATCTTTACTGTGATCCTCGCCATCGCGGCTGTGGGCACGGCATGGGCCGGGTTCCAAAGCTCGAAGTGGGGCGGGGTTCAGGCCAACTCGTACGCCTCGGCCGGCGCCGCGAGGACCGAATCGAGTCGTGCATCCACCGAGGCCGGCATTCTCCGCACCGTCGACGTGATCTCGTTCACTGAGTGGCTCAACGCCCTAAACGATGAGATTCTCGCCGACCCATCGGCGCGACCGGAGGGTGTGTATGAACCGGTAGAAGGGACCATTTCCAGATTTCTCTACACCCGGTTCCGCGACGAGTTCAAACCGGCGGTCGAGGCCTGGGTCGCCTTACGACCACTGATCAACGCCGACGCGCCGAGAACACCCTTCGCCATGCCCGAATACCAGCTCGAAGCCGAGACCAGGGCACAGGACTTGGTCGAGGAAGCCGATCGACGGGCAGACCAGGCCCGGAATGCGAATCGAACTTCCAATAACTACGTACTCCTCGGAGTGCTGTTCGCTTTGACCCTCTTCTTTGTGGCCCTTGGTAACAAGAGTGTTGGCGCGAGAAGTCGCTATCTCCTCCTCGGCTTGAGCCTGGTCACTCTCATCGGCGGCCTCGTGACTATGGCCACGTACCCGATCGAAATCTGATCACCCCGAAAGCCGGGCGCCGAGGTGCCCACGGTCAGTGGCACGGGTGTTGCTCCGTTCTCGAGACAGTTCGTTTCATATACGAAACGTGGAAGCTCAGGTTCGCGTGATGCTGTCAGTTCCAGCCGTCGAGGAGGACGCGGGCCGCCCATGCGGTGGGGTCTCTCAGCTCGGCCGCGGTGGGCATCCGGGTCGGGTCGGACCAAAGGGTTTCCAGGGCGTCCTCGCCGTAACGACGCTCGACTTCCTGGTTGAACGCATCGCCGAGTTGTGTTGCCTCCGCCGGCAGCGGGCCAACCCCGATAGTCGGCGCAGCTTGAGTGTCCTCCCTTACCTGGTCTCGGACAGCCGAGATCGCGTCGAAGTTGGGTGACAGCTCCACCATGGCCCGTCGGGCAAGTAGTCGGGCACATCCGGTTATCGCCCCGAGAAATGCCTCCAACTCGAGCCGGGGCGCCTCGGACTCCTCTCCTCCGACGAGACTTTCCAGGCCACCAGCCTCTTCGATTGCTTGCTCGATTGCGACCGGATCGGCGCCACCAGCCATCAGGCCGCTGAGCATGGTCGGATCGATCTTCACCGAGTCGGCATACGCGGTCGCCAGCAGGTGCAGATGATCCTGAATCCACGGGAGCTGGGACACGGCCCTGAATGCAACCTCATTTGCGACCACCCACAGCCTCACCTCGCGATCGTCGAGCCCGTTGGAACCGGTCAATGGGTGGATGTTGGGCACGATGATGGTCAGCGGGCCCGGGTGTTCCTGGGGGAGCCCGGCGTCGAACGAGGCGACGGCCCAGGTGGACAGGGACCCGACCAGCGAGCCGACCTGGAGCCCGATGATGGCGGGCGAGAGCTGCGCCATGAGGGGAGCGGCTGGACCGTCGGCCGCCACCGACGAAGCGAACGGCTCCACCAGTGACCCGTAGGACTCGAGATTGCGCTCGATCCACCCCCGCGTGTCCACCGGTATGACATCGGAGGCGGGAATCACCCTGAAGGGCGCGATCTGCTCGATCCGATATTCGGCGAGACGGGCCAGCTCGCGATATTCCTCGGCAATCCAGGGCTCGATTGGCTCGGGCTCGCCCGCTAGATGACGGGCCACCTCTGCGGCCAGCTTCCAGTTGATAGGTCCCGGCTGATCGAACAGCTCGAACAGCTTGGAGAAGATGTCATCGGGCACTATTTCTTGCCGGCCGACTTTGGCCGACGTCTCCTTCCGCTCGACGTACGCGCGTCGCAGGGGACTACCTCGGTCGGTCCACGACTCGCTGTCATTTCCCCGGCCAAACAGACGCCGGTCGGCTCGAGCTTCCGCCTCGACCGCCCTTGACGGACCGGAATTCGGCCGGCAATCAAGACAGTGTTCCCAAGGTGATTTCGAGATCCACGTCGGAGTCGCCTCTCAGGACGGCGATGGTCACCTCTTCGCCGGCCCGTTTGGTTCTGAGCTCGGTCAACAACTCCTCCATGGTGGTGATCGGCTCACCATCGAGAGTCCGGATCACGTCATTGATCTGGCCGCCTCCAAGCTCGTAGGCGGAGCCGGCATCGACACTGTTGACGATCACGCCGACCGGATACTGGGCCCCGTCCTGCTCGGCATGGGCGGTCTCACCGCTGATGCCTATCAGCGCATGGTTGACCACACCGGTCTCGATGAGATCGTTGGCGACGTCGATCGCCATGTCAATCGGGATGGCGAAGCCAAGGCCTTCGGCGCCTACGTCAGAGACCGCGATCGCGGTCGTGATCCCGATCAGACGGGCCGAGATGTCGAGAAGTGCCCCACCCGAGGAGCCTCGCGTGATCGGGGCGTCGGTCTGGATCAGCCCGTAGAGCTCGGTGCCGGTCTCCACCGCGAGAGATCTGTCCAGCGCACTGACAATCCCGGAGGTGACCGAGGGGCCTCCCTCCAGCGCCAGTGGGTTCCCAACCGCCACGGCTCGCTCGCCGATGGTCAGAGCGGACGAAGACCCGATGTCGATCGGGGTGAGATCCTGACGGGCGATCCGGAGCACCGCGATATCGGTGAGCGGGTCGGATCCGATCAAGTCGGCCGTCCATCTCCCCCCATCGGCGAAGACCACGACGATGTCTGAGGCCCCATCCACGACGTGATGATTGGTGATCAGGTACCCATCGGTGCTGTAGACCACGCCGCTCCCGCCCCCATCCCCGAGGGCACTCATGGCCTCGACAGCGACGATGGAAGGTATAGCCCGCGTCGCAACCTCGGTGGCGTTGCCACTCTCCACCACGACCGCTGGCGCACTTGTGGGCGGGGGCAAGGTAAGAGTTGGAGGGGGAGGATTGGTTGGCGGAGTCGGCTCCTCGAAGACGCCGGTGAACCCGAGTACTGCGAGGGTGACACCGGTGCCCAACAGGACTCCGCCGAGAATCCCCATCACGATCGTCCAGGCGTCCACCTTGGGCTTGGGCGACACCGGTTTGACCTCAGGCACATCCACGTAGGTGATCGGGGCCTCGTCGGGTGGATCCCAAAGTTGCGGCCCGTTGGGGCCGTTGTCCGTCATAGGCTTTAGATTCTATGGACGGTCCCCGGCAAGTCGTCAGGGTCTCGGTCGGCGACGACCCGCTCGACACATCCGCGTTGGTCAAAGAGGTCGGTCGCCCCGACTCCGGCGCCACCGTGTTGTTCCTCGGGACCGTGCGTGATCACTCACCCGGCAAGGTTGGGGTCACCCATCTCGACTACGAGGTGTACGTCGAAAAGGTCGAGTCGAAGATCCTTGAGATCATCGACGAGGCCGCCGGCCAATGGCCACTGCTCAGTGTCGTTATCGAGCATCGTTCGGGCAAGGTCGAACTCGGCGAGGCCTCGGTTGCGGTCGCGGTATCAACCGCACATCGGGCAGACGCTTTCGCCGCCGCCAAATTCCTCATCGACGAGCTGAAGACCCGCGCCCCGATCTGGAAAAAAGAGCACTGGCCGGGCGGCGCCGAATGGAGCCAAGGCTCCTGATCACTGTGTCGTGTGCAGTTTCCCACCGTAGGGGTGGGTGATTGCACACGGACCGTGCACACAAGATCCCGTGTGCAGTTACCCCCCGTGGGGGTGGGTGATTGCACACGGACCAGGCAATCGAGGCGGCAAATTTGACCGAACCGGCAAAGTTTGTTGCCAATGGATATTGTCCGGTCGTCTGTGAGGAGGACAACTGAATGACGACCGTCCTGGAGCGAGCCGACGCG
>CAZRID010000017.1:16743-18417 GCA_964600055.1 uncultured Acidimicrobiaceae bacterium | reverse complement strand
CGTTCGTCGAGGACGAGGACGCAGCCAGCGTCGTCATCTGGCCGGCCTGAACGCGGCAAACGTTACTGGTCGGGGCACTAGTCGCGGGGCGGCAGCTGCTGGATGGCCCATCCGTTGCCGTCGGGATCGCTGAAGAAGAGAAAGGAACCCCAAGGGAACTCCTGGACATCGCTCACCTCGACGCCACGCTCCACCAGCTCGGCGCGGGCGGCCTCGATGTCAGCGACGACCATCTGCACCCCCTGGACCGAGCCCGGCGCCACATCGATGATCCCGACACCCAGGGCTATCGAACAGGCCGACCCTGGTGGGGTGAGCTGGACGAAACGGATCTCATCGCTGACCTTGTGGTCGTGATCGAGGACAAAATCGGCCTTGTCGGTATAGAAGGCTATTGCCCGATCCACGTCCGACACCGGGATGCCGATCAACTCGATCTTCCAGTCCACGAGGTCATCCGATCTCTGGGTACGCTCTGAGCCAGACCCTAGGTACCCAGGCCGAGTTCCTCGAAAACACGATTGGCGACCGGCATTGCCTGCACCGCCGACGGGAACCCGACATACACGGCGAGCTGGATGATCACCTCACGGATCTGCTCGGGGGTGGCGCCATGGTTGAGCGCACCTTTGATGTGCCGTGCCAGCGGATCGGTGCGACCGGAGGCGATGAGGGCGGCGATCACGATCAGGCTTCGTTCCCGGCGGTCGAGATGGGGTCGGCTCCATACTTCACCGAGGGCGAAGTCGACGATCATCTCGCCGAGCCCGCCCTTGTGGAGGGCGAGGAACGCCTCGAGCTCGCCATCGGGATCATCGGATCCATGGATCGAGGCGAGAATCTCCTTGCCCCGGTCCCGACGTTGGTTTTGGTCGGACATCGGGCGATCGTATCGGCGGGCGGCGCTGACTCGTTTCACTCACATACTCGTAATCTGGACCGGGAGGTCCGCATATGAGCCCTGTGGCTCCCAAAAACGTGACGCTGGCGAACGGGGTGGCCATGCCCCCGCACGGTTTTGGCACGTGGCCGATAAGTGACCGGGAGGTAGAGCCGATGGTCGCCGCTGCCATCGAGACCGGGTACCGACGATCGACACCGCCGAGATGTATCGGAATGAGTCCGGAGTGGGTCGAGGGATCAAGGCGAGCGGCACAGATAGGGGCCAGGTGTTCGTCACCACCAAGCTGAGTCAGAGATGGCACGGCTTCGAGGAGGCTCAACGGGCTTTGTCCAACAGCGCCCGGCTTCTCGGTCTCGATTACATCGACCTCTTTCTCATCCACTGGCCGAACCCGGCCCAAGACCGCTACGTCGATGCGTGGCGAGGAATGATCGAACTGCTCGACCAGGACCGGGTCCGGGCGATTGGGGTCTCCAACTTCAAGCCGGCCCATCTCGACCGGCTGATCGAAGCCACCGGAGTCGCTCCCCACGTCAACCAGATCCAGATCAACCCGCGGATTCCCCGCGCGAGCGAGCGCAGCTACCACGCCGCGCACGGGATCGTGACCGAGTCGTGGGCGCCGATCGGCAAGGGCAGTGACATGCTTCGAGAGTCGACCATCATCGATATCGGGCGCGACCACTCCAAGACACCGGCCCAGGTGGTGCTCCGGTGGCATCTCCAGCTCGGGTTGATCCCCATCCCCAAGACGTCCAACCCGTCCCGGC